>NZ_JBSFJV010000015.1:0-97884 GCF_053598235.1 Kitasatospora sp. NPDC001159 | reverse complement strand
ACGGTGCCGTCGGCGCAGCCGGTGCCGTCGGCGCAGCCGGTGCCGTCGGCGCAGCCGGTGCCGTCGGCGCAGCCGGTGCCGTCGGCGCAGCCGGTGCCGTCGGCGCAGCCGGTGGAGCGGTCGGCTCAGCCGGTGGAGCGGTCGGCTCAGCCCGCTCCGTCAGTACCGTCCGCTCCGCCGGATGGCGACAACTCCTAGACGGTGAAGCGCAGTTCGGGCTGCTCCCAGGGAGTCTTGACCTGCGGCGGGCGGGTGCCGGTGCGCTCGGCGCCCATCTGCAGGTAGAAGCCCTCGGCGGGCGGGTGGGAGACGACCTTGACCGCCTCGATCCCGGCCGCGCGGGCACGGCCCAGCATGTCGGTGATCAACTGCCGCCCGATGCCCAGTCCTTGGGCCTCGTTGGCGACGAACATCAGGTCCAGCTCGGCCGGTTCGCGGATCAGCGCGTAGAAGCCCAGCAACCGGTCGCCGGCGTCCACGGCCATCCGCACCTCGTGGCGCTCGACGTAGTCGGGCGTCACGACATAGCCGTCGATCATCGCGAAGTACGTGCCGCGGTAGGCACTGGAGGCCTGGATCAGCGCGGTGAGCCGGTCGGCGTCGGCCGGGTGTGCGGGCCGGATCGTGGTCTCGCTCATGCGGGCGAGTATAGGACCATATATGCCTAGTGACCATTACCGACTCCTCGGCGGCGGTGGTCGGCGGCCCGCCGCACCGCCGGGGCAGTCCAGCAGCGGCGCGGGCAGGGCGGCGAGCTGAGCCCGGGTGAGGCCGAAGAGCGCGCAGTACTCGTCCAGCGGACGGGAGGTGACCGGGACGTTGGGGCGCCGGGGGTGCGTGCGGCGGCCACCCGGCCATCCGAACACGGGGCGGCCCCGTCCGCGTCCGGAGCGCGGGCGGGGCCGGGGCAGTGCCTGGGCAGTGCCTGGGCGGGCGGTCTCAGCGGCCGAGCAGGCCCAGGGCGGCGGCCCGGTTGACGTTGGTCAGGCCGCGGACCAGCTGCGCGGTGAGGAAGACCAGCAGCAGTCCGACCGCGGAGAACGCGGCGATCTGCCAGGTGCCCTCGACGTCGTAGACGTGCCGGACGTGGTCGCTGTCGGTGAAGTCGAACAGCCGGTAGCCGTGCCAGTCGGTGAAGGTCGGGAAGACCCAGTGGTAGAGCGGGTAGAGCGCCATCGTCCAGCCGAGCAGCAGGAACACCAGCGTCATGGCGAAGCTGAACACCGCCCAGGGGAACATCACCAGCTGGTGGAGCACGGCCTTCCAGCCCGCCACGTCCGCCAGCCGCGCGGTGATCGCGCCCCAGCTGCCCGACCGGACCCGGCGCACCGGCGCCGGACCGGGCACGTCCACGCCGAGCAGGCCGCGCACCCGCGCCCGCTCCAGCCGGCCGAAGCCGCGGGCGACGGTGGTCAGACCCGCCAGCACCGGCAGGCCGAGGACCGTGATGAAGGTGCCGAGGCCGAGGCAGAACATGGTGATCGCGACGGCGAAGCCGGCGATCGCCACCGGCAGACCGGTGAGCGCGTAGCCAATCTCCCGGTAGTAGTACGCGGAGAACGGCGACCGCCAGAAGGACGGCGCCCGTTCCGTCCGGCGGGCCCGGGCGGGGCGCGGGCCGTCGTCGCCGTAACCGCCCAGAACGTCCCACTCCTGGTCCAGCATGCTTCGGCTGCTGCTCATCTCCCGGCCCCCGGCCCCTCTATCTCACGGTCGTTCGTGCTCGCTGACGTCCTTCAGTCTGGGCGAACCGCGGCTCAAGGGGCATCCGGGGGACCGGCGGATCGGGGGTGGGGTTAACCCCCGGTCCGGTCCGCTTCCGGGGTCAGGACGGCACCGAAGGACCGGGCCACTCGTCGACGAGCAACGAGTACAGGTACGAGTCCGACCAGACGCCGCCCTTGTACAGGTCGTGCCGCACCCGCCCCTCCAGCTGGAAGCCGAGCTTGGTGAGCACCCTGGCCGAGGCCGGGTTGTCCACGTCGACCCGGGCGGCCAGCCGGTGCAGCCCGAGCGGGCCGAAGGCGAACTCACAGAGCAGTCCGGCGATCTCGCCCGCGTAGCCGCGGCCCCACACCTCGCGGCCCAGCACGTAGCCGAGGTAGGCGGAGCGGCACGTGCCGAGGGTGAGGCTGGCGTGGGCGATCGGCACCGCGTCCGCCGGGTCCTCGGCGTCCTCCCGCCGGCAGACGGCGAGCCGGTAGGTGTCCCGTTCCTCGGCCATCGCCTCCTCCAGGTAGAGCTCGATCTGGTCGGCGCAGGTCTCGCGGTCCCGCGGCTCGAAGGGCAGGTAGCGGGTCACCTCCGGGTCGCTGAACAGCGCGTACAGCGCGTCCACGTCCTCCGGGGTGTGGTGGTACTCGCGGACGGCGAGCCGGGGGCCGGTGAGTCGTACGGGGACCATGGCTGCCGACCCTACCCGCGCCCGGCGGGCTACCGTTCGGAATATGAACGACGAAGACCTGCGGCTCGCCCCGCGCACCCGGGCCGCCGACCTGCTCGCCTGGGCGGCCGAGCAGGACCGCGCGCCGGTGGCCGAGGCGCCGCTGCGCACGGTGCTGGCGCTGCTGGAACTGGGCGACGGCAGGATGCACGACGGTTGGCCCGAACTGACCTCCAACGTGGTGGAGAACCTGCTGTACGAGCGGCTCCACCTGTACGTCCAACCCGCGCCGGACGCGGACCCGCTCGCGTACGGCGACGCCGTAGGGCTGCTGATCGACCACCAGCGGGCGGCGAAGCGGCTCAACGCCAAGCGCCAGGAGCGGCTGCACGCCGAGGCCGAGTGGCAGGGCGAGGTCGCGGCCGGGCTGCTGCGCCGCGCCGACCTGCTCACCTGGCCCCGGCTGTACGCCGTACTGCTGCACGCGCACGGGGTGGACACTGCGGACCGGGCAGCGGTCCGGGGCTGGCTGGCCGGCTTCGCCGGACTCGGCGAGGAGGAGCGGCTGGCCGTGTACGAGGCGCTGGCACCGGCCGGCTGGCTGGACGAACCGGACGAGCAGGGCTGGGGGCCGGGCCGGTTGCTGTCGCTCGGCATGGCCACCGACGGCGCGCGGCTGCTGCTGGAGCAGGGCCTGATGCGGCGCAGCTACCGCAACCTGGCCGAGCTGAACGCGCTGGGGCGACCGATGCCGGACGAACTGACCGGGGACTTCGGGGCGTTCGAGGCGGCGGCGGCCGAGGTCGCGCTCGACCTGTTCGGCGAGTGGACGGTGCCCGGGCTGGCGCGGCTGCTGGTGGAGGAGTTCCCGGAGCTGGCGCCGGAGCCGGGGCAGGAGGAGATCGAAGCGTACCTGGCGCAGGTGCCGGCGCAGTGATGCCGACGGAGTGATGCCGACGGAGTGAACGCCCGTGGGCCCCGGATGTCCGGGGCTCACGGGCGTTGTGTCGGGGTTCTTCCGGGGACCGTCGAGGGTTCCCGTCAGGGGTTCCCGTCAGGGGTTGAGGCCGCGCTGCTGGAGCCAGGTCTCCGGGTCGACCGGGGCGCCGCCACCGGGGCGGACCTCCAGGTGCAGGTGCGGGCCGGTGACGTTGCCGGTCGCACCGACCTTGCCGATCTGCTGGCCGGAGCCCACCTGGCCGGAGCCCTTGATGATCGAGGACAGGTGGCAGTACCAGATCTCGGTGCCGTCGGGCAGGGTCTCGACGATCCGGTAGCCGTACGCGCCGGACCAGCCGGCCGAGGTGATGGTGCCCTGGCCGACCGCGTGGACCGGGGTGCCGGTGTCGGCGGCGAAGTCCAGGCCGGTGTGCAGGTGGGCCCAGTAGCGGGCGCTCTGGCCGTAGTGGGCGGAGAGGTTGTAGTCCTTGACCGGCAGGGTGAGGGCGGCGGCCTTGGCGCGCTCGGCCTCGTCGGCGGCGCGCTTGGCCTCGGCCTCCTTGACGGCGGCCTTCGCCTCGGCCTCCTGCGCGGCCTGCAGACGGGCGCCCTCCTCGGCGGCGGTGCGCTGGCTGTCGGCCTGCTGCTGGATGCGGGCGGCGAGCGCGAGGCCGGGGTCGGCGGCCAGGGCGACCGGGGTCTCGTCCGGGGCCTCGATGGCGGGTGCGGCGGCCGGGGTCGCGGAGGCGAAACCGGTGGCGCCCAGGGTGGCGGCGACGGCGGTCACGCCGAGCAGCGGGGAGGCCCCGCGGGTCTGACGCGGCATCCGGTGGCGGTTGGCCTCGGCCTCCGGGGCGAAGGGATCGGCGGACTCGGTGCCGTCCGGGCCGGGGTGGTCGAGGAGCTGGGTACCGGCTACGGGGCCGGCCGGGTGTGCCGGGGTGTGCGTCGACGCCACGGAGGCGCGCTCCTTTCCTTCCTTCGCGCCTACCGGGTTAGCTGACGGGTTCGGAGCAGGAAGGTCTCCTACGGCCGGGCCGGAGCCCCACCGATTCACCCCAAGGAACGTGGTTCCCCGGCTCCCTGACCTGCCCGAAGGCCGGCCGGCGGGATTAGGCGACGGCGCACGGTGCCGTCTGGGTACGGCGTTGACGACCGCGCTGCGTTATCAAACGTTAATCCCAGGCCGCCCTGATTCCAAGCCATCCGCCCGGGACGGCTGGGGAGCAGGTGATCGGACGTCAACGAACCACCCGCCGTTCACCCAGTCCATCTGAGTACTCCTACTCATGTGCAGCCACGGCGCGCAGCCGCATCCTGGCGCCATGAGCGCACCGATGCAGACACGCACCACGGCCGCGTACTACATCCAGGCCGTCCTCTCCTTCGCCGTCTCCGGCTCGGCCCTCGCCGTCGGGATCGCCTACCTGCCCGTCGGCGGGTGGACCCGGGCCTTCCTGGGGATCGGCCTCCTCTACACCGTCACCTCCGCGTTCACGCTGGCCAAGGTGATCCGGGACCGGCAGGAGTCGTCGGACACCGTCGCCCGGGTCGACCAGGCCCGGCTGGAGAAGCTGCTCAGCGAGCACGATCCGTTCAGGGTCGAGGGGGTCTGAGCCCTCGGGAACCGGGGGTCTGAGGGGTTGACGGCTAAGGCTATTAGCCATAGCTTTATGGCTATCGGCAGCAGCGACCCCCGTGGAGGCCCACCGTGAACGGCAGCACCGCCCCGAGCACCCAGTACCTCGACGTCCCCGGCGGCCGGATCGCCTTCGACGACACCCGCCAGGGCGACGGCACCCCCGTCGTCCTGCTGCCCGGGATGCTCGACAGCCGCCGGACCTACCGGCACCTGCACCCGCTGCTCACCGCGGCCGGGCGCCGGGTCATCAGCATGGACGTGCGTGGCTTCGGCGAGTCCTCGATCGCCTGGGACGACTACAGCCCGACCGCCGTCGCCACCGACGTCCTCGCCATGCTCGACCACCTCGGCATCGAGCGGGCCGTCCTGGTCGGGCAGTCCTACACCGGCGCGACGGTCGTCAAGCTCGCCGGGGACGCGCCCCAGCGGGTCGCCGGGATCGCGCTGATCGACGCCTTCGTCGAGTACCGGGCCAACGCCCTGATGCAGGGCGTCGCGTCCGTGATGGGCAGCGCGATAGTCCACTGGCCGGCCGTCTGGGGCTTCTACCTGCGCAAGATGGCCTTCCCCGGCCCCCGCCCCGCCGACCTCGACGACTACGTGGCCGGACTGGTCGCCGACCTGCACGCCCCCGGGCGCAGGACCGCCACCCGCGGACACGTCACCGGGGACTCCGCGCCGATCGGCTGGTGCGCGGCCGTCCGCTGCCCCTCGCTCGTCCTGATGGGCAGCAAGGACCCGGACTTCCCGAACCCGGAGGCCGTCGCCGACCGGCAGGCCGAGGCGCTCGGCACCCGGAAGGTGATGATCGAAGGGTCCGGCCACTACCCGATGGCCGACAACCCGCAGGCCGTCGCGGACGCCCTGCTGCCCTTCCTCGCCGAACTCGGCTGAACCCGCCGCACCCGCATCCGCACCCGTACGGAGAACCCCACCCCATGCCCCGTGTAGGACTGACCCCCGACCAGGTCGTCGACCACGCCCTCGCCCTCATCGACGAGCAGGGCGCCGAGGCCCTCACCCTGGCCTCCGTCGCCACCCGCGCGGGGGTCGCCACCCCCTCCCTGTACAAGCACGTCAGCGGCGGTGTCACCGAACTGCGCCGGCTGATCGCCGTCCGGGTCACCGAGGAACTGGCCGACCGGCTCGCCGGGGCCGCGGTCGGCCGCAGCGGCGACGACGCCGTCACCGCCGTCCTGCGCGCCTACCAGGCCTACGCCACCGAACACCCGCACCGCTACACCGCCCTCCCCCAGGCCCCCCGACCCGACGACGACCTCACCCGCGCGGCCACCCGCCTCGTCGGCGTCATCATCGCCGTCCTCCGCTCCTACGGCCTCGACGGCCCCGAAGCCATCCACGCCGCCCGCACCGTCCGCTCCCTCGCCCACGGTTTCGCCTCCCTCTCCATCACCGGCGCCTTCCAACTCGCCGAAGACCTCACCACCACCCACAACCGCCTCATCACCACCCTCACCACCGGCCTCCACACCTGGCCGAAGGGGGAGGAGTAGGACGTCGGGCCCACCGGCCTCCTCCGCGGAAGGGTCCTGATCCACCCACCCTGGCAGCCCCGCCCGCACGGGAAGTCGGACCGGCCGGCTTCCGGCGCCGGCCAGCGGCCGGAGCGGGCACGGCGAGAAGTGGACGGGCCGGCACCGCACGCGCGAGAAGTCGGGCCGGGCCGGGCGGCTGCTGGACGGGGACATACGGGCCGTACGGGTGGCCGCCGTCGGCGCTGGTGCTGCCGGTGGTGGGTGGCGGGCCGGTATTGCGGCGCTGGCAGTTGCTGGTGCCGGTGTGTGCGGCGCCGGCGGGCAGCCTAGAGCGGCGAACCGACTGGTGCACGCGGTGACGCAGGACGTCGCGGACGACCGGACCCTGGCGCTGGTGCGGCGGCCGGGTACGGCCGGGCCGGCCGTGACCGGCTGAGCCGCACCAGTCCGACACCGGTCGCCGACCGTGGACACGGGGTCCGAGGATTCAGTGCCCCCTCCGAGGACGAGAGCCGGCCGTCGACCGGAGGTCCCGGCCGGACGACGTGGCGCTGCCGCTCCTGCACCGGGCCCCGTCCGTTCCGCAACACCGTGCACACACGTCCCACACAACCCGGAACGCGATCCGGCCATCACCCGTCACATCGACGTGGGTCGAAAGGCCCTGGACGAACGATCGGAGACCTCGCCAGGCTCCCGGGATCGGGGTCGAACGACACAGGGCTGACGGTGTATTGACTCGATATTGACGAGATCCGGTCACTTGGCGAGATCCGTTCACACCTTCGTAGGATCATCACCCTAGAATTCGCCGCGTGACGATGACTCAGTGGTCCGTAACGGCAACCGGCGTACTCGCCGTCCTCGCCCTCGTGGCCGCCGCGCGGTACCACGCCGTGTCCGTCACCCAGCGCGGCCGGGCCGACCGGCTGCAGGACGAACTCACCCGGCTCCAGGACCAGCTGAGCGCCGAACTCTCCCGCCGCGGCGCCGACCTGGCCGCCGTCCAGCAGGAGCAGGAGCTCACCGCCTCCACCCAGCGGGCCTTCCTCAGCGTCGCCCGCCGGATCCTCGTCATGGCCCACGACCAGCAGGCCCTGCTCGACGAGATGGAGCGCACCCACGACGACCCGGCGCTGTTGGAAGGCCTGCTCAAGGCCGACCACGCCGCCGCCCAACAGGCCCGGCTGGCCCAGACCCTGGCCGTCCTGTGCGGCGCGCGGGCCGGCCGGCACTGGCCGGAACCGGTCCCCCTGGAGGACGTGGTGCGCGGCGCCCAGTCGCGCATCCTGCCGTTCCAGAGGGTGGCGGTCCGCAGCCGGATCGAGACCGCGGTGGTCGGCGCCGCCGCCGAGGCGCTGATCCACGCCGTCGCCGAACTGCTGGACAACGCCACCCGCTACTCCCCGCCCAGCACCCAGGTGTTCGTCACGCTGATGCCGGTGCACAACGGCGCGGTGATCGAGATCGACGACGGCGGCGTCGGCATGCCCGAACAGGCCGTCGCCAAGGCCGCCGCCGCGCTCTCCGGGGGCAGCACCCTGGAGGTCTCCCGGCTCGGCGAGGTCCCGCAGCTGGGCCTGGCCGCGGTCGGCCGGCTCGCCGAGCAGTACGGCTTCCGGGTCACCCTCAGTTCGGCGCCCTCGCCGTACGGCGGCGTGCGCGTCGTCGTCCTGCTGCCGAACGCCCTGCTCACCGAACCGCTGCCACCCACCGTCCCCGGCCTCGGACCGGACGACCGGGCGTTCAACCCCGACCCCCGGCCGGCCTTCCCCGCCGGTCACCCGACGGCCGGTCACCCGATGGTGGAGACCCCACCCACCGGTCGGCCCCAGACCGGCGACACCCCACCGCCGCTGCCCCGCCGGAGCCACCGGCGCGACCGCGCGAACCGGACCGCCCAGCACGCCGCTCCCCCGCCGCAGCCCGCCCCGCCGTACCGCTCGGCCCGGGACGCGCAGGCGTTCATGGCGATGTTCCAGGCCGGGACCGCCAGCGGCCGATCGGCCGCCCGGGCCCAGGCCCAGACCCCACCCAGCCCCACCGACCCTTCCTCCCCTGCTTCCCCCCGACTGCCCCAGCCCTCCGGAGAGTTCCATGACCACCACCCCTGACCTCGGCTGGCTGCTCGCCGACATCATCGCCGTCCCGCAGGTCCAGCACGCCGTCGTCGTCTCCAACGACGGCCTGGAGATCGGCCGCAGCGCCGACATCCCCCGCGAGGACGCCGAACGGCTCGCCGCCGCCTGCTCCGGACTGCAGTCGCTGGCCCGCGGCGTCGCCGCGGGCTTCGGCGGACCGGGCAGCGCCACCCGCCAGATCATCATCGAGTACGGCGGCGGCTACCTCTTCATCGTCGCCGCCGGGGCCGGCGCCCACCTGGCCGTGGTGACCGGCGAGGCGGTGGACGCCGGGCTGGTCGCGTACCAGATGCAGGTCCTGGTCGAGCGGATCGGAACCCACCTCACCAGCCCGCCGCGGGTCGACCACGCGGCGGGGGGCCACCGGTGAGCGGGCCCGTCCGGCCCTACGTCATCACCGGCGGGCGCAGCCGCCCCACCCGGGTCGACCTGGCCATCGAGAGCCTGGTCAGCGCGTTATCCGAACCCCCGGAACTGCCCGAGCACGACGTGCTCAACCGGGAGCACCGGCGCATCCTCGGGCTCTGCCACAGCCTGCTCTCCGTCGCCGAGGTGGCGGCCCACCTGGGGCTGCCGCTCGGCGTCGTCAAGGTGCTGGTCGGCGACCTCTGGGACCTCGGCGCCGTACAGGTGCTCCCGCCCGTCCCGCAGGCCGAACGCCTGCCCACAACCCTCCTGGAAGAGGTGCTCGTTGGCCTCCGCCAACTCCGCTGACACCCACGTCCCCGAGCCGACGTACCTGCCGTCCTCGGTGCAGGGTGCGGTGAAGATCCTGGTCACCGGCCCGTTCGGGGTCGGCAAGACCACCCTGGTCGGCTCGCTCAGCGAGATCACCCCGCTGCGCACCGAGGAGACCATGACCGCCGCCAGCAGCGGCGTGGACGACCTGACCGGGCACAGCGGCAAGACCACCACCACGGTCGCGCTGGACTTCGGCCGGATCACGCTCAACTCCCGGCTCGCGCTGTACCTGTTCGGCACGCCCGGGCAGCAGCGGTTCTGGCCGCTCTGGGACGACCTGTCGCGCGGCGCGCTCGGCGCCATCGCGATGGTCGACCTGCGGCGGCCGGACGAGAGCTTCGACGTGCTCGGCCGGCTGGAGGAGCAGCGCATCCCCTTCGCGGTGGCGGTCAACACCTTCCCGGACACCCCGAGTTACCCGGAGGAGGAGCTGCGCTCGGCGCTGGACCTGCTGCCCGAGGTGCCGATCCTGTACTGCGACGCGCGCGACCGGCGGCAGTCGTACGACCTGCTGATCGACTTCGTGGACCACCTGCACCGCAGCTCGCTCCTGGAGCTGCGGCAATGACCGTTCCCGAGCCCCCGCGGGCCGCCGGCTGCCCGGTCGCGCACGGCGGAGCCTCCTACCTCGCGGCCCCGTACGGCGGCGGGCTGCCGGTCGGCGTGCCGCTGACCCCGCTGTACGGACAGGCCGTCGCCGACGACCCGCACGGCCTGTACGCCCGGCTGCGCGAGCGGTACGGGCCGGTCGCGCCGATCGAGCTGGAGCCCGGCGTGGAGGCCTGGCTCGTCCTCGGTTACGGCGAGCTGCTCGAACTCACCCGCAACGAGGCCCTGTTCTCCAAGGACTCGCGGCACTGGCGGGTACCCGCCGAGGGCCGGCTCGCCCCCGACTCACGGCTGCAGCCGATGACCGCGTGGCGGCCCACCCTGCTCAACCTCGACGGCGCCGAGCACCAGCGGCTGCGCGCCGCCGTCTCGGCCACCCTGGCCCAGATCGACCACCGGCAGCTGCGCGAGACCACCGAGGCCGCCGCCGACGGCCTGATCGACAGCTGGGGCCCGGACGGCACCGCCGACCTGATCGGCCAGTACGCCCGGGCGCTGCCGCTGCTGGTCTCCACCCAGCTGGTCGGCCTGCCGACCGGGGCCGGGCCGCGGATGGTCGAGCTGATCAGCCACTTCGTCGACAGCGGGCCCGAATCGGTGCGCGCCGCCGGGGAGTTCCAGGCGATCCTGACCGACCTGGTGCGCCGCCGCCGCTCCGCGCCCAGTGCCGACCTCACCTCCTGGCTGCTCGCCCATCCGGCCGGGCTGACCGACGAGGAGGCGGTGCACCACCTGGTGGTGCTGATGGTCGCGGGCAACGAGACCTGCATCAACTGGATCGGCAACACCCTGCGGCTGCTGCTGACCGACCGGCGCTTCCGGGCCACCCTCACCGGCGGACGGCTGACCGTCTCCGACGCGCTGGAGGAAGTGCTCTGGCGCGACCCGCCGACGCAGAACTTCCCGGGCCGCTGGGCCACCGGCGACACCGTGCTCGGCGGCCAGTACATCAGCGCCGGCGACATGCTGGTGCTCGGCCTGGCCGCGGCCAACGCCGACCCGGCCGCCCAGGGTGCCGCCTCCGCCACACAGGGCTCGCTCGGCGGCAACCGGGCGCACCTCGCCTGGGGCGCGGGCCGGCACGTCTGCCCGGCCCAGCACCCGGCCCGGATCATCGTCGAGACCGCCGTCGAGACCCTGCTGCACCGCCTTCCGGACCTCCAACTCGCCGTCCCACCGTGCGAGCTGGCCTGGCGGCCGTCCCCGTGGTCGCGGGCGCTGGTCGCCCTGCCGGTGCTGTACAGCGCCTTCACCCCGCCCCGCCCGCCAGCCCCCGAGAGGCCCGCATGGACACCACCGCAGACTCCCCCGGAGCCCGCCCCGAGCCCGTCCGGCTCGACCCCTTCGGACGCGACCAGCACGGCGAGAACGCCCGGCTCCGAGCAGCCGGTCCAGCGGTCCTGGTGGAACTCCCTGGTGGGGTGGTGGTCTGGGCGGTAACCCGTCACGACACCCTGCAGTCGCTGCTGGCCGATCCGCGGGTCGGCAAGAACGCCGGGCTGTGGACCACCTTCCGGGAGGGGCGGCTGCCGCAGGGGTGGCCGCTGCTCAACTTCGTCACCGTGCCCGGCATGGTCACCGCCGACGGCGAGGACCACCGGCGGCTGCGCGGGCTGGTCAGCCAGGCCTTCACCCCGCGCCGAATAGCCGCGCTGGCGCCCGCGATCGAGGCCCGGGCGGTCGCCCTGCTCGACTCGGTCGCCGAAGTGGCGAAGCTGGAGGGCGAGTTCGACCTGCGCGAGCACTTCGCCTACCCGCTGCCGATGCAGGTGATCGGCGAGCTGCTCGGCCTGGCGGTGGAGCAGCAGGACGAACTGCACGCGCTCTCCGACACCCTGGTCTCCAGCTCGGCCACCCCGGCGGCGGCCGTCGCCGCGCAGCGGGACCTGAACGCGCTGCTGGCCTCGGTGGTGGCGGCCAAGCGGGCCGAGCCCGCCGACGACCTGACCACCGACCTGATCGCCGCCCGGGAGGCCGGGGAGGGGCTCAGCGAGGCCGAACTCGTCGGCACCCTGCTGCTGATGCTGGTCGCCGGGCACGAGACCACGCTCAACCTGATCACCAACGCGGTGCGGGCCCTGCTCGCCCACCCCGACCAGCTGCGGCTGGTCCTGGACGGCGCGCAGCCGTGGTCGGCGGTGGTGGAGGAGACGCTGCGCTACGACTCGCCGGTCGGCCAGTTCCCGCTGCGCTACGCGATCGAGGACATCGAGGTCGGCGACGTGGTGATCCGGCGCGGGGAGGCGCTGCTCGCCTCGTACGCGGCGGCCGGGCGCGACGCCGGGCACTACCCGGACGCCGACCGCTTCGACCTGACCCGGCAGCCGGCCCGGCACCTGTCGCTCGGCCACGGCCCGCACTTCTGCCTGGGCTCGGGGCTGGCCCGGCTGGAGGCCGAGACGGCGCTGCGGCACCTGTTCGGGCGGTTCCCGGACCTGGCCCTGGCGGAGGGCGAACGGCCGGAGCCGATCGGTTCGTTCGTGAGCAACAGCGTGCGGACCCTGCGGGTGACGGTCTGAGGGTGTCCGAAGGGTGACGGTCCGAGGGTGACGGTCCGGGCCAGCCGGTTACCTGAGGCCGGCCCGGGTCGTTCGGCAGGGCATGAAGAAACTCGCCACCCTGGCCGCCCTCACCATGGCGGGCCTCGCCCTCGCCGCCCCGGCGGCGTCCGCCACCACCCAGACCGCCAGCTCGCCGGACGCCACCGGCGGCCTCACCGACGGTCTCAACCTCTCCCCCGCCGACCTCGCCCTCCAGACCGCAGGCAAGCTCCCGGTGGTCGGGCACACCGCCGACGAGGTGGAGGCCATCGGCACCAACCAGATGTCCCACCCGGGGCTCAGCGGGCAGATCGGCTGAGCCCCGGAACGACCCACCGGAACAACCCACCGGAAGGACTCACCGGAACGGCTCGGGTGACCGGCCGACCGACCCCCGTCCGGTCAGCCGGTCACCCTCAGGTGCTCAGCCCGCGGAGAGGACGTTGAGCTCCTGGTAGGTCAGTCCACCGTCCAGGGAGGTGTACGTGCCGCTCGCGTACACCTCCTCGGCCGCGCGGCGGACCGCCGCGTACGCCGCCTTGGCCAGGCCGGGGCCCAGGCTGATCCGGGCCACCCCGAGCTTCGCCAGCTCGGCGACCGACGGGAAACCGGGGGCGGCCAGCACGTTCAGCGGGGCCGGGACGGCCGCGACCAGGGCGGCGATGGCCTCCGGGTCGGCGACGCCGGGCACGAACACGCCGTCCGCGCCCGCCTCGACGTACAACCGCAGCCGGCGGACCGCCTCGTCGAGCCGGCCCTCGGGCTCGCCCAGGCCGTGCAGGAAGACGTCGGTACGGCCGTTGACGAAGAGCGGGACGCCGGCCGCGTCGGCGGCCGCCCGGGCGGCCGCGATCCGCTCGGCGGCCTGTTCCGGGGCGTACTCGGCGTCCTCCAGGTTCACCCCCACCGCGCCGGTGGCGAGCAGCGCGGCGACGGTCTCGCCGACCCCTGCTGCGGTGTCCGCGTAGCCGCTCTCCAGGTCCGCGGTGACCGGCAGACCGACCGAGCGGACCACCTCGGCGGTCCGGGCCAGCACCTGATCGCGGTCGGCTCCGCCGCCGTCCGGGCTGCCGAGCGACCAGGACACGCTGGCGCTGGCCGTCGCCACCGCCTTCGCGCCCGCCGCGGCCACCAGCCGGGCGCTCGCCGCGTCCCACACGTTGGCCAGCACCACCGGCTCGCCCGGGCGGTGCAGTTCCTTGAGCAGCCGGGCCTTCTCCTGCTGGGTGCTCATCTCGGCTCCGCTCACTTCGCTGCCGGGCTCATGCGGGTGGACACGCCGATCCGGTTCCAGGCGTTGATGGTGGCGATCAGCGCGATCAGCTGGGCGAGTTCGGTCTCGTCGAACTGCGCGGCGGCCTCGTCGTACACCGCGTCCGGCACATGGCCCCGGGTCAGCAGGGTCACCGACTCGGTGAGGGCCAGCGCGGCGCGCTCACGGGCGGTGAACCAGGGGGTCTCGCGCCAGGCCGGGAGGGAGACCAGCCGGTGGTCCTGCTCGCCGTTCTTGCGGGCGTCGGTGGCGTGCATGTCGATGCAGAAGGCGCAGCCGTTGATCATCGAGGCGTGCACCTTGACCAGCTCGGCGATCACCGGGTCGACGCCCTGTCGGGACGCCCGGTCCACGGCGATCATGGCCTCGTAGAAGGCGGGGGCGAGCCTCGGCATCGCGAGGCGCTGCCGCGGCGCCGGCACCGGGGCCCCGTTCGTCGTCACGGTCTCGTTCGTCGTCGTCATGACTGCCAGCCTAGAAGCACAGTGGCCTGCCGCCCTGGTGCATTCGGCGCCCGGCTTCCTGGGCCACTTCCGGCCTGTGAACAGGGGTGCGATGATCACTGAGGGGGTCCGCCGGATTCCCCCGGGACCTCGGGCAGGACTTCGAGCAGGACTTCCAGGTCGAGAGTAGGGGGAGACGGGACCGTGTGCACGGCGTTCGTCAGCATCGAGCCCGAGGCGGCGGTACCGGTGCTGCTGCTGTCCGTCCGGGACGAGTACCTCGGACGCGGCTGGCTGCCGCCCGACCACCACTGGCCGGACCGCCCAGGGCTGCTCGGCGGGCTGGACCTCGCGGCCGGCGGCACCTGGCTGGCCGTCGACCCGGCCCGGCGCACCGCCGCCTGCCTGCTCAACGGCTTCGGCCCGCTCGCCCCCACCGACACCCGGCTCAGCCGCGGCGAACTGCCGCTCACCGCCGTCCGGCAGGGTGGGATCGGGCACCTCGACCTCACCCCGTACGACCCCTTCCACCTCGTCCAGGTCCACCCGGACGGCGCCCGGGTCACCAGCTGGGGCGGCGGGAGGCTGGAGGAGAACGAACTGCCCACCGGGCTCAGCGTGGTGCTCAACGACGGGCTGGAGGGGACGGCCGCCAACCGCACCGCCTCGGAACGGATCCGGAGCCTGATGGCCGCGCGCGCCGACCACTTCCGGGCCCGCTTCGCCGCCGCGCCCCGGCCGGAGCCGACCGGCGAGGGGACGGCCGGACAGGCCTGGGGCGGCTGGCTGCCGATCGTCACCGGCGGCGGGCTGGCGCTCGACGAGGACGCCGCGCTGATCCAGCGGCGGGACTTCGGCGACGGGCGGATCTGGGGCTCCTCCTCGATCTCCCTGCTGGCGCTCGGGCCGGAGCGGCTGCGCTACGACTTCGCGACCGCTCCGGTGCCGGCGGACGGGTCGGGGTGGCGGCGGGTCGCGCCCTGAGGGGTCGTGCTCTGAAGCAGGTCGTGCT
The DNA here is from genome assembly GCF_053598235.1 of Kitasatospora sp. NPDC001159. Lineage (NCBI taxonomy): Bacteria > Bacillati > Actinomycetota > Actinomycetes > Kitasatosporales > Streptomycetaceae > Kitasatospora > Kitasatospora sp. NPDC001159. The sequence continues at coordinate 82,665 of NZ_JBSFJV010000015.1, read as the reverse complement.
CCGAAGCAGGTCGCGCTCTGAACGGACGGTGCGGAAAAGGACTTGAACCTGACGCTGCGGGAGGCGGCATCGTGGGCGTCCGTCGACCCCTCGCCCCCGCCGGAGGCCCACGATGCCCACCCCGCCCGCGACGGACCGTCCCCGCCGTCCGTCCGCCCTGCTGCCCGCCGTCCTGGCCGTCGCCCTGCCGCTGGTGGGCACCCCGCTCGCGGTGACCGCCGGAGTGCTGCTCGGCGGCGCCGTCCACCGGGCGGTTCCGGCCACCGCCCTCCCGGGCGCCGTGGCCGGGGTGCTGGTCCACCGACTCGGGGCCGGTGTCGCCCAGACGTACGCTCGATGAACTTCCGGCAGCAAGGCTGCCGGGCGTCTACATGCCCGTAGTAGCTTCGCGGGGACCCCCGGAATCGGCCGGCCCGCAGACCCCCGAGCGAAGGTGCGCGATGTCCACCCTGACCTACCCCGAAGCGATAGGCGTCGGCCTGCTGCAGGGTGTGACGGAACTCTTCCCGGTCTCCAGCCTCGGCCACAGCATCCTGCTCCCGGCCGTGATCGGCGGGAAGATCCAGCAGGACCTCGACATGACCGCCGACGGCTCCTCCTACCTCGCCGCCCTGGTCGCCCTGCACCTGGCCACCGCGCTCGCGCTGGTGGTCTTCTTCTGGCGCGACTGGGTCCGGGTGATCAGCGGCCTGATCAGCTCCGCCCGGCACCGCCGGGTGCGGACCCGGGACGAGAAGCTCGCCTGGCTGCTCATCATCTCCACCATCCCGGTCGGCGTGGCCGGCCTGGTCCTGGAGAAGGCGCTGCGGCACGCGCTCGGCAAGCCCGTCCCGGCCGCCGTCTTCCTCGCCCTCAACGGCCTCGTACTGCTCGGCGCCGAGCGACTCAAGCGCGGCGGCAGCGGACGCCGGCGGGCCGGGCACGCCGCCCCGGTCGACGAGCCGGGCCTGGACCCGGCGATCGCCTCCGACGCGCGGCTGACCAAGCTCAGCTTCGGTCAGGGCGCCTGGATCGGCGCCGCCCAGATCCTCGCGCTCTTCCCCGGCATCAGCCGCTCCGGCGTCACCATGAGCGCCGGCATCCTGCGCGGACTGCACCACGAGGACGCCGCCCGGTTCTCCTTCCTGCTCGCCACCCCGGTCATCCTGGCCGCCTCGGCGCTGAAGGTGCCCGAGCTGTTCAAGCCGGAGAACTCCGCCGTGCTCGGCCCGGTCGCCGCGGGCAGCGTCGCCGCCTTCGTGGCCGGCTACATCTCGGTGCGCTTCCTCACCAAGTACTTCGAGACCCGCAGCCTGACGCCGTTCGCGGTGTACTGCTTCCTGGCCGGCGTCGGAAGCGCGGTCTACCTGTCCGTCTGATCCGTCCGAGCCGCCCCGGCCAGGACCCGCGCGAGTCCGACCGGCCGGGCGCGACCGGACACCTGCCGACCGCCTGCGAGGCGACGTCGGCGGCGCCCCGGCGCAGCACGCTCGGCACCACGGTGCCGCCGTCGGAGCAGGCCGCCACCTCGCGGTCGAGCAGGGTCAGCAGGGCGTCGAGGAGCCGGCCGGCGCCACCTGGAGCTGAGGGCCCGTCGGCGGGCGAGAATGGGGCCGTGAAAGGCTCCTGGACCTCCTTCGGCGGCGATCTGCACCTGGACCTCACCGAGCGGCGCGGCGCCGGTACCGGGCTGCGGGCGGCCCTGGAGGACGCCCTGCGGGAGGCCGTCCAGGACGGCCGGCTCGCCCCCGGCACCCGGCTGCCGTCCTCCCGGGCCCTCGGCGAGGACCTCGGCATCGCCCGCAACACCGTCGTCGAGGCGTACGGCCAGCTCGCCGCGGAGGGCTGGCTCAGCTCCCGGCAGGGCTCCGGCACCACCGTCGCCCGGCGGCCCGTGCCCTCGCCGCCCGTCCGGCCGTCCCGGCCGCAGGCGCGGCGGCGGACCGTCCGGCACGACCTGATGTCCGGACGGCCCGACCTGTCGCTCTTCCCCCGCACCGCCTGGCTCGCCGCCGCCCGCCGCGCCCTCGCCACCGCGCCGCACGAGGCCCTCGGCTACGGCAGCCCGCTCGGCCGGATCGAACTGCGGGAGGCACTCACCCACTACCTGGCCCGGGTCCGCGGCGTGCGCACCGACCCGGACCACCTGCTCATCTGCAACGGCGTCCAGCAGGGCCTGGGCCTGCTCTGCACGGCCCTGCGGGAACGCGGGGCCCGCTCCCTGGCGGTCGAGGCGTACGGGCTGCCGCCGCAGCACGCCGTGGTGCGGGCCGCGGGGCTGACCACCGTCCCGCTGCCGCTGGACTGCGAGGGCGCCCGGGTCGACCACCTCGACGCCCGCAGCGGTGCCGTGCTGCTCACCCCGGCCCACCAGTACCCCACCGGCGCACCGCTGTCCGCCGACCGCCGGGCGGCCGCGGTGCGGTGGGCGCGCGAGCGGGACCGGTTCGTGGTCGAGGACGACTACGACGGCGAGTTCCGCTACGACCGGCAGCCGCTCGGCGCGATGCAGGCGCTCGACCCGGAGCGGGTGGTGTACGCGGGCACCGCCGCCAAGAGCCTCGCGCCGGGCCTGCGGCTGGCCTGGCTGGCCCTTCCCGACGCGCTGGTCGAACCGGTCGCCCGGCTGAAGGTGCTGGCCGACACCATGTCCCCGGTGCTCGACCAGCTGACCCTTGCCGAACTGATCACCTCCGGGACGTACGACCGGCACGTACGGCGCTGCCGCCTGCACTACCGGCGCCGCCGCGACCGCCTCGTGGCCGCCCTCGCCGAACACGCCCCGCACATCGAGGTCACCGGCATCGCCGCCGGCCTCCACGCCGTCCTCCAACTCCCGCCCGGCTCCACCCCCGAACCCGAACTCCTGGCCCGCGCCGAAGCCGTCGGCCTCGCCCTCAGCGGCCTCACCTGGCACCGCGCCGCCCCGGCGGACGACGATGCCCCGCCAGCCCTGGTGATCGGCTACGCCACCCCACCGGAACACGCCTTCCCGGCGGCCCTGGACGCGCTCTGCGAGCTGCTGCGCGAGGCGTGAGGGGGGCCGCCGGCTGCGCGGGCCCGGCGTGCTCGGCGAGTTGCCGCGCGCCGGACGGTCCGCCTCCGAAGCGGGCGAGCGCCCGCCTCCGACGGGGGCGGCGGCGGGCGCGGTCCGGGGTGGGTCGACTACTTGTTGCGGTTGCCCAGTTCGAACAGGAGCATGATGAAGCCGGCGAAGACGTGGATGCCGGCGGTGTAGATCACCAGTCGGAGGTAGACCCGCTTGTTGGCCCACTTGCCGGCGTCCATGGTCTTCGGGCCGGCGGCGGTGTCAGCGGCAGCGGCCGGGGTGGCAGTGGTGGTGGGATCGGCCACGGGGATCTCCTCCAGGGGTCTGACGGCAGGTCAGTGGGTCGCGGCGGGGCCGCCGCCGAGGCAGAGTTCGCCGCCGGGACTCTGCAGCAGGGTGTGGACGAAGAGCAGTTCGACGCCGGCCTCGGAGGCGGCGGCGATGCAGTGCGGGGTGAGCGAGTCGAAGTGGGCGCAGTCGCCGACGTCGAGGTGGTGGACGCGGTCGCCGAGGGTGAGGCGGAGCGCGCCGCGCAGGACGTACAGCCACTCCTCGCCGGGGTGCACCCGGACCACCGAGTCCTGGACGCCCGGCGGGACGTGCACCCGCAGCGCCTGCATGGCGCGACCGGGGGCGCCGGCCCGGCGGTAGCCCCAGCCGCCGGCCCGGCCGGGCTCTATGGCGCCGCCGCGGACCACCGGGTCCGGCTCGACCATGGCCTCGCCGAGGAGGCCGGACACCGAGGTGCCGTAGGCGCGGGCGAGACCGAGCAGGACGGGCAGGGAGGGCTGGCGGCGGCCGGTCTCCAGCCGGGACAGATACGCTGGGGAGAGCCCGACCCGTGCCGCGGCGACCTCCAGGGTGAGGCGGCTGCTGAGCCGGTGCTCGCGGAGGCGGGCGGCGAGTCCGGCGACCTCCTGGTCGTCGAGCTGCTCGCCGGCGGCGGGGGTGCCGGCGGGGCTGGTGGTCATGTGACCAGTGGACACCTCACGTGCCGCAGGGGCAAGAAATTTGCCTAGTAGGCAAAAGCATCGCGGGATCACCCCGGGAACACACCTTCGCCCCGTTCACGACCGGGGAATGTTGCGCAGATTGCTGCGGGCCAGGTCGATCATCCGACCGACGCCGCCGGAGAGCACCGTCCGCCCGGCCGCCAGCGCGAAGCCCTTCAGCTGACCGGCGGTGATGTGCGGCGGGATGGACAGCGCGTTGGGGTCGGTGACCACGTCCACCAGCGCCGGGCCGGGCCGTTCCAGCGCCTCCACGAGCACCTCCCGGACCCGCCCCGGCTCGGCGACCCGCTTGGCCGGGACGCCCATGGCCCGCGCGATGCCCGCGTAGTCCACGTCCCCGTTGTCGGTCTCGGACTCCGGGTAGCCGGAGACCAGCATCTCCAGCTTGATCATGCCGAGCGCGCCGTTGTTGAACACCACCGTCTTCACCGGCAGCCGGTGCTTGGCCACCGTGAGCAGTTCGCCGAGCAGCATGCCGATCCCTCCGTCGCCCGCCATCGCGATCACCTGTCGCCCGGGGCAGGCGAGTTGGGCGCCGATCGCGTGCGGGAGGGCGTTGGCCATCGAGCCGTGCAGGAAGGAGCCGATCACCCGGCGCCGACCGTTCGGCTGCAGGTAGCGGGCGGCCCAGACGTTGTTCATGCCGGTGTCCACGGTGAACACCGCGTCCGGGGCGGCCACCTCGTCCAGCACCGAGGCGACGTACTCGGGGTGGATCGGCAGGTGCTTCTCGATGTCCCGGGTGTAGGCGCCGATCACGTCCTCCAGCGCCCGGCAGTGCTTGCGCAGCATGCCGTCCAGGAAGGACCGGTCCTGCTTCACGTCCAGCAGCGGCAGGACGGCCCGCAGGGTGGCCGCGACGTCCCCGTGCACGGCCAGTTCCAGCGCGGTGCGACGGCCGAGCCGGGTGGCGTCGTGGTCGACCTGGACGGTGTTCGCCTGCGGGAGGAAGCAGTCGTACGGGAAGTCGGTGCCGAGCAGCAGCACCAGGTCGGCGGAGTGCAGCGCCTCGTGGCAGGCACCGTAGCCGAGCAGGCCGCTCATGCCGACGTCGTACGGGTTGTCGTACTGGATCCACTCCTTGCCGCGCAGTGAGTGCCCGACCGGCGCGTTCAGCGCCTGGGCCGCCTCCATCACCTCGGCGTGCGCCCCGCGCACCCCGGCGCCGCAGAACAGGACCACCCGGCGGGCCGCGTTGAGCAGCCGGGCCAGTTCCTGCACCTGGGACCAGGGCGGCGCGGCGACCGCCTGCTCGGTGAGGAAGTGGCTGGTGCCGGTGGGCCCGGCGGCGGAGAGGGCGGCGACGTCCCCGGGGAAGGCGAGCACCGAGACGCCGTGCGAGCCGAGCGCGTGCTGGATCGCGACCCGGAGCAGCCGGGGCAGCTGGGCGGGGGTGGAGAGCATCTCGCACCAGTTGCTGCAGTCGGTGAACACCCGCTCGGGGTGGGTCTCCTGGAAGAAGCCGGTGCCGATCTGCCCGGACGGGATGTGCGAGGCGAGCGCGAGCACCGGCAGGCCGCTGCGCTGGGCGTCGTAGAGGCCCTGGATCAGGTGGGTGTTGCCGGGGCCGCAGGAGCCGGCGCAGACCGCGAGACGGCCGGAGAGCTCGGCCTCGGCGGCGGCCGCGAAGGCGCCGGCCTCCTCGTTGCGGACGTGCACCCAGCTGATGCCCTCGGCCCGGCGGATCGCGTCGACGACCGGGTTGAGGCTGTCGCCGACGACGCCGTAGACCCGCTCCACCCCGGCCTGCCGGAGCACCTCCACCATCTGTTCGGCCACGCTCGCCACGGTGTACCCCTTCGCCGGGCGCCGGGAGTGCGGCCGGGCGCCGGTTGCCACAGGACACCAGCACCCTCCGGCGTCCGGGCCCGCTCCGCATCCGGAGCGGGCCCGGACAGGTGAGCTACTCGGCCGCCAGGTGCTCCTGTTGCCCCAGCTTGCCGGCGGCCAGGCCCGACTGGGCTTGGCGGCGGGCGGGTTCGCGGCCGGGGGGCTGGGCGCAGCGTTCCTGGGCGGGCGGGGCGGTGGTGGGCAGGGTGACCGGGGAACCGGCCTTGACCTGCACCGTCTCGCCGTCGTGCCGCAGGTGGATCACCTCGCCCCGGCGCAGCGCGTACGTCGTCCCCTCGTGGGTGATCTGCACGCCGAGCAGGTGGCCGCGCACCAGCAGCGAGAAGCTGAGCTTCATCAGCCCGGAGGGCAGCCGGGGCCGGAAGGAGAGCGTCTCGGTGTGGTCGCGCAGGCCGCCGAAGCCGGCCACCAGGGCGACGCAGGCCCCGGCGAGCGAGGCCATGTGGAGGCCGTCGCGGGTGTTGCCGCCGAGGTCGTGCAGGTCCATCAGGGCGGCTTCGGCGGTGTAGTCGTACGCGAGGTCGAGTTGGCCGACCTCGGCGGCGATGACCGCCTGGGTGCAGGCGGAGAGCGAGGAGTCGCGGACGGTCAGCTGCTCGTAGTAGGCGAAGTTGCGGGCCTTCTGCTCGTCGGTGAAGGCGTCGCCGCGGACCTGCATGGCGAGCACCAGGTCGGCCTGCTTGACCACCTGCTTGCGGTACAGGTCGAAGTACGGGTAGTGCAGCAGCAGCGGGTAGTTCTCCGGCGGGGTGTTCTCGAAGTCCCAGACCTGGTGGTGGGTGAAGCCGTCGGCCTGCGGGTGGACGCCGAGGTCCGCGTCGTACGGGATGTACATCGCGGCGGCGGCGTCGCGCCAGGCGGCGGTCTCCTCGGTGTCGACGCCGAGGGCGGCGGCCTCGCGCGGGTGGCGGACGGCGGCCTCGGCGGCGGCGCGCAGGTTCGTCTGCGCCATCAGGTTGGTGAAGACGTTGTTGTCCGCGACGGCGCTGTACTCGTCGGGGCCGGTCACGCCCTCGATCCGGAACTTCCCGGCGGTGTCGTGGTGGCCGAGCGAGCGCCACATCCGGGCGGTCTCCACCAGGAGTTCGAGGCCGTACTCGCGCTCGAACTCCGCGTCCCCGGTGGCCCGGACGTAGCGCGCGACGGCGGCGGCGATGTCGGCGCCGATGTGGAAGGCCGCGGTGCCGGCCGGCCAGTAGCCGGAGCACTCCTCGCCGCGGATCGTCCGCCAGGGGAACACCGCGCCGGCCAGGCCGAGTTGGGCGGCCCGCTCGCGGGCGAGCGGGAGGGTGGTGTGCCGCCAGCGCAGGGCCTGGTTGACGGCGTTGGGCAGGCAGTAGGTGAGCACCGGCAGGACGAAGGTCTCGGTGTCCCAGAAGCTGTGCCCGTCGTAGCCGGGTCCGGTCAGCCCCTTGGCGGGGATGGCCCGTTCCTCGCTGCGGGCGCCGGCCTGCAGGACGTGGAAGACGGCGAACCGGACGGCCTGCTGGAGTTCGACGTCGCCCTCGATCTCGACGTCGCTGGTCTCCCAGAACCCCTTGAGGTAGTCCGCCTGTTCGGCGACCAGGCCGTCCCAGCCGGTGTACCGGGCGGCGGTCAGCGCGGCCTCCACCTGGTCCCGGACGGCGGGCAGCGAGCGGGTGCCGGACCAGCCGTAGGACATGAACTTGACCAGCCGTAGCTTCTGTCCGGCCCCGAGCACGGTGGTGACGCTGATCCGGCACTGGTCGGCCTCGGCCTCGGCGACGGTGTCGAGCTTCTCCGGGCCCTCGATGACGTGGTCCATCCCGGCCGCGACCCGGATGCCGCTGAAGCGGGTGCGGTGCACCAGGACGGCCTTGGTGCCGCCGGCATGGTGCGCCTCGGGCTGCAGCGGGGCCTCCAGGACGGCGGCGGCGCGCGGGTCGCCCTCGGGGCCGCCGGGCAGCTGCTCGTTGGCGACCAGCTCGGACTGGAGCACGATCCGCACCGGCCCGTCCACCGCCTCGACGCTGTACTCCACGGCGGCGATGGCGCGCTGGGTGAGCGAGACGAGCCGGGAGGAGCGCACCCGGATGGTCCGCCCGGCCGGGGAGGTCCACTCGGCCTCGCGGTGCAGCATGCCTTCGCGGAAGTCCAACCATCGCTTGTGGCTGAGGAGTTCGCCGTAGCGCAGGTCGAACGGCTCGTCGTCCACCAGCAACCGGATGATCTTGCCGTTGGTGACGTTGATGACGCTCTGGCTGGACTCGGGGTAGCCGTAGCCGCCCTCGCCGTACGGGAGCGGGCGCAGTTCGAAGACGCCGTTGAGGTAGGTGCCGGGCAGGCCGTGCGGCTCGCCCTCGTCCAGGTTGGCGCGCAGGCCGATGTGGCCGTTGGAGAGCGCGAAGACCGATTCGGCCCGGGCCAGCGCAGCCAGGTCCAGGCCGCGTTCGGTGATCTGCCAGGGGTCGATCGTGAAGTTGTCCGCGGGACTCATGCGCCCGCCTCGCCACGCTCGGCAGGGGCATTCGCCCGCACGCACCTCTTGACGGCTCTCTCGCTTCGCTCGCTCATGACTGCTCCCCCAGCAGTTCGGAAAGGTCGTCAACGACCACGGTGGCGCCGTCGCGGCGCAGTTCGGCGGCCTGCCCGGTGCGGTTGACCCCGACCACCGCACCGAAGCCGCCGGCCCGGCCGGAGGCGACCCCGGCGAGCGCGTCCTCGAAGACGGCGGCGTGCGCGGGCTCGACGCCGAGCTCGCGGGCGGCGTACAGGTAGGTGTCGGGGGCGGGCTTGCCGGGCAGGCCCTGCTGTTTGGCGACCACGCCGTCCACGATCACGTCGAACAGCTCCAGGATGCCCGCCGAGCGCAGCACGTCCCGGCAGTTGGCGCTGGAGGAGACCACCGCGCTGGGCAGCCCGAGCGCGCGCAACCGGTGCACGTAGGCGACCGAGCCGTCGTAGGGCTTGACCCCCTGCGATCGGATCAGCCGCAGCACGGCGTCGTTCTTGGCCCGGCTGATCCCTTGCACGGTCCGGGCGTTCGGCGGGTCGTCCGCCGCGCCCTCGGGCAGATCGATGCCCCGGCTGTGCAGGAAGGCCCGGGTGCCGTCGAGGCGCGGGCGGCCGTCCACGTAGGTGTCGTAGTCGGTGACGGCGTCGAAGGGGACGAACTGCCCGCCGGTGCGGGCGGCTTCGGCGTGCAGGAAGGCGTCGAAGGTGTCCTTCCAGGCCGCGGCGTGGACCGTGGCGGTCTGGGTGAGCACCCCGTCGAGGTCGAAGAGGAAAGCGCGGATGTCGTCCGGTAGCCCCAGCATGGGTGCAGTCTTACCCGGGAACGCGGGGGAAGCCGCCCATTCCCGGCGGCGCGTCGCGGGAAGGGCGGCTTCCGGTTGCCACGGCAGAATCAGGCAGCGGGATCAGCAGGCAGCGGGATCAGGGGGAGTCGGGCATCTGCGCCTCGGGCGACTGGATCACCGCGAAGACCGCGCCCTGCGGGTCCTGGACCACGGCCATCCGGCCGGACTGCATGTCGAACGGCGGCTGGATCACCGCACCGCTGGCCTTGACCAGGGCGTCCACCACCGAGACGGTGTCGTCCACCGAGAAGTAGGTCATCCAGTGCGAGGGCGTGCCCTGCGCCAGGTACCCGGGGATCTTCTGCATGCCGCCCACCGTGCGGTCGCCGACGTTCAGCGAGAAGTAGCCGTCCATGCCCTGGATGGTGGCCGGGCGCAGCCCGAGCGCCGACCGGTAGAAGCGGCCGGCCGCGTCGGTGTCGGCGGTGTTGAGCTCGTTCCAGACCAGCGCGCCGGGCTCGTTCACCACGCCGGCGCCGATGAAGTCCATCGCCTGCCAGACGCCGAACACGGCGCCGGTCGGGTCGGCGGCGACCAGCATCCGGCCGATCGTGCCGATGTCCATCGGCTCGTAGAGGATCGTGCCGCCGGCCGCGGCGATGGCCCGGTTGGCCTCGTCCGCGTCGTCCGAGGCGAGGTACGTGGTCCAGGCGACGGGCGGCACCGGCTGCCCCTCGGGCGCGGACTGCGCCATGATCCCGGCGACCGGGCGGCCGTTGAGCGTGCACACGGCGTAGCCGCCGAACTCGGCCGGGCCGATCTCTCCCTGCCAGCCGAACAGGTCACGGTAGAAGTCGAGCGCGGCCTGCTGGTCGCTCGCCATCAGGTCGATCCAGCACGGGGTGCCGGGCTTGTACGGATCGGTCACTACGGGCATTGCTGGGCCTCCCGGAGGCGGTGGTGGCCGGCTGTGGTCGTCGGGCGGGCGGCGGCCCGGCCCGACCGGCACGGCCGTCCGCGCGGACGGCCGTACGACGGCGGTACACCGCCCACCTTCGGCCCGTCGCCGCGTTCCCGCCACCGGACGGCGCCCTGGCGGGCGACCGGCCGCGACCCGGTCACCGGGCGCTCACTCGGTGTCGTGCCGCTTGGTGGTGACGAAGTACGGCTGCACCTTGCCGCTCTGCGCATAGTCCTTGAGCCGGACCAGCAGTTCGGCCCAGGTGCCGGCCACCATCGGGATGCCCTCCTCGCTGCCCGGCTGCCAGCCGCCGTGCCGGAACAGCAGCCGGGTGCGCTCGGGCGCGTCGGGCTGGTCGGCGAGGTCCCAGCTGATCCAGGTGCCGGCCCAGTGCGGCGGGAAGGCCCCGGCGTTGGCCCACACCACCCGGTCCGGGTCGGCCCGCTCGCGGCGCAGCCGGAAGGGCTCGGGGGCACCGGGGAAGTCGAAGAGCAGCACGTCGCCCTCGCGGTCCACGGAGGTGGTCCACCAACTGGTCAGCCCGTCGTGGGTGTTGAGCGCGGCAAGGACGACGTCCCGGGGTGCGGCGATGTCGAGCTGCATGGCGATCTCGGGCATGGGGTCCGCCTTTCGGTGCCGTGGTGGTCCCCTCCCGGGGCACACGGGCCCCAGGCCCACCATGGCACGACCCCCGGGCCCACGCGCCCCGGAGGGCGCCGGTCCCGGGGGTCGTCCCCGCGCTGTCCGGTGGTGGCGGTCAGCCGCCGCTGCCGTAGGTGGTGTTCGCGCAGATGTCGTCGTCCGCCGAGCGGGCGTCGTTGGTGACGGTGGTGGGCAGCGGCTGCGGGGGCGTCGGGGTGCCCGGGGCGGCGCTGCCCGCGGTGGGCGTGCCGGTCCCCATGCCGTTGGCCGCCGCGAAGTCCTGGCCGACGATGACCGAGATGCCGCGCGCACTGCTCGGCTCCAGGCTGGCGCCCGGGAACAGCGCGGCGACCTTCTCGGCGTTCGCCTTCTGGCTGGAGCTGTACTCAATGGTGGTGGTCTTCTGCTTGGTGCTCGCCGCCTGGCCGGCCGTGGTGGCGGTGAACTTGGCGGCCTTCAGCTGCTCGGTCGCCTTCCCGGCCAGGCCGTTGGCGGTCGTCCCGTTGTAGACCGCCACCTTGATCGAGGAGTTGGCCGGGTCCCCGGCCGGGGCGGGCGGGGTGCTGGGCGCGGCCTGCGACGGCGCGGCGCTCGTGCTGCCGGGGGCGTCCGGCTGCTGACCGGTGGCGTTCTGGCCGTCGATGGTCTGGTCGGCCTTGAGGGTCTCCCAGAGCTTGTTGGCGTCCGGCTGGACCAGGTCGATGTTGGCGTCCTGGGTCCGGTAGCGCCATGGTGCGGTGACGAACTTGAGGTCGTGCATGTCGATGTTCTTCAGCGACAGGCCGAAGGAGAGCAGCTTGTCCGCGGAGTCCAGCCCCGGGTCGACGGTCAGCGACTTCGTCGCCGCGTCGGCCAGCGGCAGCAGGTTGGTGGGGCTCAGCCCGTCCTTCTTCATCTTGGTGGCGAGCGAGCTCATGAAGGCCTGCTGGCGCTTCATCCGGCCGATGTCGGAGCCGTCGCCGATGCCGTGCCGCAGGCGCACGTAGTCGAGCGCCTTCTGGCCGTCCACGGTCTGCTTGCCCTGCGGCAGGACGAGTTCGCCCTTCTTGTGCAGGTTGGGGTTGATGTCGCCCTCGTAGATCGGCTTCGGCAGGCAGATGTCCACGCCGTTGACGGCCTTGGTCATCGCGGCGAAGCCGTTGAAGTCGACCACCATGGTGTGGTCGACCCGGATGCCGGTGACCTTCTCCACCGTGTTCTGGGTGCAGGCCGGGTTGCCGTTGTCGCTGCCGCCGACCGAGAAGGCGGCGTTGAACAGGTCGTTGCCGCCCTTGGTCCACTTGCCGTTGGGCAGCTTGCAGGACGGTATCGGGACGATCGTGTTGCGCGGGATCGAGATGCCCACGGCGTGCTTGTGGTCGGCGTAGACGTGCAGCAGGATCGTGGTGTCCGAGCGGGCGCCGCCGTCCTCGCCGCCGCCGAGGTCGGAGTTGTTGCCGCCCCGGCTGTCCGAGCCGATCAGCAGCACATTGACCGGCTTGTTGCCGTCCGCGTCCGCCTTGGCCTCCGGCGGGCGGTCGGTGGCTATCGCGTCCGCGTCGAAGGACTTGATGTTGGCGTTCAGTTTGAAGTAGATCGCGCCGCCGGCGCCCGCGATCAGCACCAGGACGCCCGCCGCCGACCAGGCGACGATCTTCTTCACGTTCTTCTTGGGCTTGGCGTTCTTGCGTGCCGCCGCCCGGCCGCCGGCCGTGGCGTCCGCTCCGCCGCCGCCCTTGCCCTGCGCGGCGCGGCGGGCCTCCGCCCGGCCGCCGCTGCGCGGCCCGGGCACGGAGCCCGTCGCACCTTCCGTCGTGGGCACGTCCTCGCCCCGAGCCGGGCTCTCGCCCCTCCGACCTGACATGCGCGTACCTTTCACCGACGGAAGCGACGCCCCGGACGATCTGGCGCACCGCACAGAGAAGAGACGGACGAGGCCCCTCCCAGGTTGCACGTACGAAAGTCAGTACAGACCGACCATCGTGGCTTCCGATCATATTGAGACCACAAGCGATCTCCGACCCCCGGTGCACCAACGACCCCGGCAGTTACTGGACGATCCCGCTACAGAACGCCCAAAAACACCTGATTCGGACGTGTTCGTACCGCCTAGAAGACGCAGGGGATCCCGCCGTCGGACTGGGCCTCGACCTTGGGACCCTGCATCGGCAGGTTGGCGGCCGGGTCGGTCGGAGCGGCGCTGGGGGCGGCAGGCCGGTCGGACGCGACACCGGTGAACGAGGTACCGAGGATGACCACGACGTGGCCGGCGCCGTCGGAGGCGGACTCGGCGGCGGTCGCGCCGTAGCGGGCGGCGATCTGGTCGGCGGCCTCCTTGGCGCCCTTGCCGTAGGTGACGGTGGTGTTCTTCGGCCTGGTGGCGGCGGGGCCGGTCCTGCCCTCCTTGAAGCCCATGCCGACCAGGACCTTGGCCTCGTTGGAGGAGGAGACCCCGGCGGCGGAGGAGGCGTTGAACACGTCCACGGTGGCCGGGGAGACCGCCTTGGTGGGCGTGGGAGTCGGGGTCTGGGTCGGGGCGGCGGTCGTGGTCGCATCGCCGCTCGGGGCGTCGCTCGGGGCGGGAGCGGGGGCGGCGTCGGCGCCGCCGAACACCTGCTTGACCACCTTCTGGATCTTCGACGGGGTGACGATGTTGACGTCCTGCGGCGGATCACCCTTCTTGTCCTCCCGGTCGAAGGTGAGGGTGTTGAACTCGACGTTGCCGCCGGTCAGGGCCGGAGCCTGCTGGGCGAAGTCGAGGATGTTCCACTCGTTGTCGATCACCAGGTCCTGCTGCACCACTCCGAACAGCTTCTGCATCGCCCCGAGGTCGCCGATGACGCCCTGCTGCTTGAGCTTGTGCATCACCGAGGAGATGAAGGCCTGCTGGCGGTGGGTGCGGGCGAAGTCGTCCGAGTCCCCGTGACCGTCGTCCAGGTTGTGGCGCTGGCGGACGAAGGAGAGCGCGTCGGCGGCGTCGAGGTGGCTGACCCCGGCCGGGAGCTTGAGCCCGGTACCGCCGCCCTCATGGGTGGCCGTCCTGGACTTGATCGGGTCGTCCACCGGGTGGGTGAGGCAGACGTCGATCGGCTGCAGCACCTTGGCGATGTCGTAGAAGCCCTTCAGGTTGACCTCGGCGATGTGGTCCACCGGCTGGTCGAGGAACTTCTGCACAGTGCGGATGGTGGCCGCGCGACCGGCGTCCCGGCCGGCCTTCTCCAGGTCGGCGCCCTTGAGCCCCTTGGCCTTCGGGCTCTTGTCGAACAGGTCCTTGGCGTTGCCGTAGGCCTCCTTGATCTTGGCCATGCCCATCTGGCCACCGTTCCCGTCGTAGGTCATCACCCAGTCGTCGCGGGGGATCGACACCGACTGCACCTTGCCGCCGTTCGCCGGTATGTGCAGCAGGATCAGCGAGTTGGTGTTGTAACCGCCGATGTTGGAGTCGTGGCCGGCGTGCAGCTCGTTCTCGACGATCTCCGAGGGCAGGTCCGAACCGTCCATGGCCTTGCGGCTGTCGAGGCCGATCAGCAGCAGGTTGACCGAGTTGTCGAGGTGCTTGGGAGCGTCCTTCTTGGTCTCCGCGATCGCGTTGGACGTGGTCATCCCGTCGGTCAGCGACGTGTACTCGTACCAGACCACGCCGCTCGCCGCGAACACCGCGAAGCCGACCGTGCAGGCGACCACCCGGCCCGCGATCAGCAGCGGGGAACGGCCGCCTCCGCTCGCGGCCTTGCGGGCGGCGGCCCGGCCGCCCCCCTGCTGCTCGGCGTTCTCCGCCATGGCGCGTCCCCCGGTTCCCGGACCGGTCGGTCCGTGTTCGACAGGTAGGTCCGGCCAGCGAAACACACGAAACCGGCCAGCCAAAGCGCTTCGGCGTCACATTGCCATCAGTCCACCCGGTTTGAGGGGCGGGGCGGACCGCTCAGAGCCAGCCGCGGCGCCCGGCCAGCAGGCCGGCCTCGAAGCGGCTGCGGGCGCCGAGGCGGTCCATCAGGTCGGCCATCATGCGACGGGCGGTGCGCAGGGAGAGGCCGAGGTGCTTGCCGGCCGCCTCGTCGGTGTAGCCCTGGCCGAGGAGGCGGAGCAGTTCCTGTTCCTGGCGGGTGAGGCCCTGCTCGTCGCGCTCGCGCGGGGCTCCGAAGGGGGTCGCGTCGGACCAGGTCTGCTCGAAGAGTGAGACCAGGGCGGTGAGCACGCCCGGGGAGGAGATCTGGACGGCGCCCTTGAGGGTGTTGGCCGGGTCGATCGGGACCAGCGCCACCTGACGGTCGATGACCAGCATCCGCAGTGGCAGCGCCGGCACCGTGCGCACCTCGCAGCCCAGTCCGGTCAGCCACTCGGCGTGCTGGACGGTGGCGCGGTCCTTGCGGACCGAGTCCAGGTAGACGGTGCGCATGGTCACGCCGCGGGCGAGCAGCGCCTCGTTGTCGGGGCGGCTGGCCTGGAGGGAGGCGGCGGACTGGGCGCCGCCGGGGCTGAAGGTGAGCAGTTCGTCGCGGACCGCGCCGACCAACTCCTCCATCCGCGCCTGCACGGTGGCCATGCCGATCAGCCGCTCAAGTCTGGCGTCCTCGTTCGCCGAGTCGTCGCGGAACTGGGCGAGCATGGTGGTGATCTCGGCCTGGCGCCGCTCGAACTCCAGCTGGGCGCGCTGCTGGACCGATTCGTAGTACCGCAGCAGGGCCGGCAGCCCGACCCTCGGGTCGACCGGCCGCAGGCCGCCGGGCGGCTCGCCGGGCGCGTCCTCGGCGGGACGGAGCAGGCGGAGGTCAGCGAGTTGGTCGAGGGCCGCGCGGACCTGCCCCTCGGCCAGGCCGAGCTTTTCGGCCAGGCCCTTGGCATCCAGCTGATGATCGGTCAGCATCAACCGGTAGACCGCCTGCGCGGAGTCGTCGATCCCCCGCATCATCGGTGCAACACCCCCCGCAGCGTGTTCCGATCACCCGCACCTCGCCGGACAAGTCCGCGCCCGATCATGCCAGGACGGAGTGGTCAGGACAACCGCGGTGACGCTCTGTTTCCGGGTTCCGGATCGGCCCGCCGCGAACAGGGTAATGGAAAGGCAATGGCACCAAGGTGCCACGGCGATCTTCCTGCCGCCCCGAACACCTTCCGATGCCCCTCGGCGTCGTCCAGACTTTCCGTTGCCGGGGAGCCGCGAGCTCCCCCGCCGGGCCCGCCAATGACCATGGGCCGTCATCGCCGACGGTCGACCGACGAGGTCGTTGAATTGGCCGACACCGCGTCCGAAACACATGTCCTGGGGGATGTCATGCTGCTTTCTTCCCGCAAGTTCGCCTGTACCGTCGCCGCCGCGCTGGCCGTCTCCTGCGGCGTCCTGGCCGGTTCCGCGCACGCCTCGACCGGCTCCGCACCCGCCGCCGGCACCACCGCCTCGATTCCCGGCACGGCGCACCACATCACCGACGGTCCCTCCCGCCAGATCCGCGAGTCCCAGCTCCTGATGCTGACCGGTGCGGCCACCCCGGCCGACTGGCGCTGGGGGTAACAGCCGTTCTCGGCAAGGACACCTGACGCTTCCTCATCGTCCCCGACTGACGGGCAGCCAGATCGGACGGTGGCGGAGGTCCCCGGCCGCAGTCCGCGCCCGGTCCGCACCCGGCCCCGCCCGGACGGGCCCCTGACGGGCGCTCCCCGGCTCCGCGCGCCCCACCCGGGCGGCCGCGGCCGGGACGAACTCCGGACCCCCTCAGAAATTGAATGTGCAACAAATCTGTCAGGAGTGACAGTGCCGGTTATCGAGCCGATTGTGCTGAACTTCTTCGGCATCGAGATCGCCCTCGTCCAGGCCGACCGCGACGAGATCTCGTTCCAATTCGGGCCGCACCTCACCGGGATTTCCCGGCACCCGGACCAGCTACGGGTGGAATTCTCCCGCACCCCGGGGAAGGGCGTGCCCGGTGATTTCCTGGTGCGCCGCAGCGACGGCACGCCATTGCTCCGCCGGACCTTTCGGGGCTGGGGGAACCTGCCCCCGGCGGTGCCGCCGTTCGCGGCCCTGCAGGACCGGTTCTGCCTGGCCCAGGCGGTGGTGCTGGCGAAGGGCGGCACCACCGTCGCACTGATCGGCGGGCCGTACTCGGAGCAGGCCAATGTGGGCGCCGCGCTGGCGCAGCGCTCCTGGGAGTTCGCCTCCGGACGGCTGCTGGTGCTGGACCGTCGCACCGGGCACGTACTGCCGTACCTCGCGCCGCTGGAGGCGCGCGGCCCGGCCGCCGCCCGACTGCGCGCCGCCGGGCTGCCGGAGGGGATGTGGCGCACCGTCACCTCGCCGGTCGGCGGCGAGGTGCTGCAGGTGCGACCGGAGTGCCTCGGCCCGACGGTGCCGGTGCGCGCCCGACTGGCCCCGCCGGCGCTGGTCCGGCTGTGTCGCAGCGCCGACGAGGAAGTCAGGCTGACACCATGGGAGTTCACTGCCCAGACCTGGCCGGCCGGGTCCGCCGGGCTGCTCTCCGGGGCACCGACCCACTGCCTGTACCTGCCCGGCGTGAGCGGGGCGGAGGAGGCGGCGGGTCTGATCGATCACGCAATGACCAAGGAGAAGGACGAGTCGTGCCTCGACGTACCCGCTATGCCATCGGCGCACCGTGCTGGGCTGACTGCATCACTCCCGATCTGAGCGGCAGCCGGGAGTTCTACTCGGCGCTGCTGGGATGGGAGTTCGTCACGGAGTCGCCGGACTACCAGCTGGCGACGCTGAACGGGGAGATCATCGGCGGCTTCGGCGCCGCCCCGGCCGGACTGCCGCCGCAGGCCTCCTGGAACGTCTACCTGGCGACCAAGGACGCGGACCGCAGTTGCGCGCAGGTCGGGGAGCTGGGCGGGCGGGTGGTGATGCCGCCGGTGCCCGCCGGGGACAACGGGCGCCTCCTGCTCGCCGTCGACCCCTCGGAGGTCACGGTCGGCTTCTGGGAGGGCAACCGGGCCGAGGGCGTGGTGCTGGCCGACGAGCCGGGCGCGATCTGCGGCCACGAGCTGCGGGTGCCGGACGCCTCGCGCGCCGAGTCCTTCTACGGCGCGCTGTTCGGCTACCGGCTCGCCCCGGGCGGGGACTTCGAGCTGGACGGGGCCGCCCACGCCCGGGTGGTCGTGAGCGACCAGGGCCGACCGCTGTGGCTGCCGCACTTCGGCGCGGCCGACCCGGCGGACACCGTCCGCCGGGCGGTGGACCTGGGCGCCCGGCTGGTGCGGCCCGGCCGGGAGGAGGCGCCGGTGCTGCGCGACCCGTGGGGCGCCGAGTTCGGCGTCCTGCCCGTACTTGCCTGAGGTCACAGGGCCTTGACGGCGGCGCCGAGTTCTGGCCTCCCCTTGATCGCCAGCTTGCGGTAGATCCGCCCCAGGTGGGTGTCCACCGTGCGCTTGCTCAGGCAGAGCCGCTCGGCGACCTCCAGGTTGCTCAGGCCCTGCAGCACCAGCTCGGTGACCCGGCGCTCGCTCGGGGTCAGCCGGACCGGCCCGGCGTCGCGGGTGCCGATGGCCGGGCCACTGCGCTCCTCGGCCGGGCGCGGCCTGGCGTCGCCGCCGGGCAGCGGGTCGGCCGCGATGGTCCGGGCGGCGGCGTGTTCGCCGAGCGATTGGTAGGCCTGAGCCGCATGGGCGCGCCAGGGCACGCAGGCCGGGTTGGCGACGCCGCGGGCGGCCAGCTGGTGCCCGCACTCCAGGAAGAGCCGCAGCGCCTCCTGGTGGTCGCCGCGGTGCGCGGCGACCAGGCCGCGGGCCTCCAGGACGACCGCGCGCAGCAGCGGGTGGGCCTCGGCGGGCAGGTCGACCGCGGCGAGCTCGGCAGCGTCCACCGGCAGACCCCGGCGCAGCCGGGCCCGTACGACCAGGGCCTTCGCGGCGCCCGCGAGCTCCTCGGCCCGGACCTGCCGGGCCAGTTCGGCGGCCCGCTCGGCGTCGGCCAGCGCGGCGTCCAGCCGGCCCTGGCGGTGGGCGATGTCGGAACGGGCCAGCAGGGCGAGGGCGAGTTCGCCGCGATGGTTCCAGCGCTGGGCGGAGCGGACCGCGCGGCCGGCCCAGGCGGCCGCCTCGTCCAGCCGTCCGGTCCAGGCGTAGGCCATCGCGGCGCCGAGCACGTCCGACCCGGCCTCGGCCGGCGAGACCTTGCGCACGCAGCGCGCCGCCAGCCGGACCGCCGTACGGGGCAGGCCCCCGGCGGCGGCCAGGGCGGCCAGCGCGCCGAGCATGCCGGGTGCGGCGGGTTCGGCGGCCCGGGCGCGCAGCGCGGCGAGCGCGGGCCGCAGGGCGGTGCGCCGGCCGGTCAGCAGGGTCTGGGCGGCGAGCGGCAGCAGCAGTTCGGCGGGGGGGTCGGGGGTGGCCGCGAGCGCGCCGGCGGCCTCGGCGAAGGGGACGGCGGCGGCGCCGGCCGCGCTGAGCGCGAGCACCGGGCCGGCGAACGGGCGCAGCAGCCGGGCCCGTTCGACCGGGTCGGCGGCGTCGGCGAGGCCGGCGGCGCAGCGGGCGGCGGCGGCCACGTCGCGGTGGAGTTCGACGGTGCCGAGCTGCCCGGTGAGCGAGCGGACCAGCTCGGGGTCAGCGGCGTCGGCGAGGGCGCGCTGCAGGTAGCGGGCGGCGTCGTCCCAGTGGCCGTCGGCGGCGGCCTCCTTGGCGGCGGTGCGCAGCACCGGGACGGCCCAGTCCAGTCCGGTGGTGCCGGAGGACATCAGGTGCTCGGCGGTGCGGGCGGCGGGGGCGCCGAGCCGGACCAGCAGGGCGGCGGCCCGCTCGTGCAGGGCGACCAGGACGCGCGGGTCGGTGCGGGCGAGGACGGCGGTGCGGACCAGCTCGTGCCGGAAGGTCTCGGGCGGGCCGGGTTCGATCAGGTCGGTGCGGCGCAGCGCCTCGCGGGCCTCGTCGGCGAGCAGTTCGCCCTGGCCGGTGAGCAGGGCGGCGGCGGCGAGGTCGGCGTCGGCGCCCAGCACGGCGAGGCCGGTGAGCAGTTCGGCGGCCCTGGGGTGGCTGCGCCGCAGCCAGCTGAGGGTGGTGTCGGCGAGGGTGGCGGCGCCGATCCGCCGCACGGTGTCGAGGTCGGGCGAGCCGGCCGAGATCCGGGCCGCGACCAGGCGGGCGGTCAGCTCCTCCAGCACCAGCGGGTTGCCGCGGGAGAGGTTGTGGCAGACGGCGGCCAGCTCGGGGTCGACGGGGGCGTCGAACTCCTCGGCGACCCGTTCGGCCACGCAGCTGTCGCAGAGCGGGCCGGGGGTGAGGGTGCGGGCGTGGCCGAGCGCGCCGAGTTCGGCGGCCAGCGGGTCGTCGGCCTCGTCGGCGCTGGTGGCGAGCAGCGCGACGGGCAGGCCGTCGAGGCGGCGGGCGAGGTAGGAGAACCACTGCCGGGACTCCTCGTCGGCCAGGTGCAGATCGTCCACGGCCATCACCACCGGGGTCCGGGAGGTGAGTGAACGGGCCGCGTGAAAAAGGTTGTTCAGGACCCGCTCGCGGCCGTTGCCGACGCTTTCGGAACTCTCCGGAAGGGCCTCGGCGAGAAATTCGCCGGGTGATTCCCCGGGGAATTGCGCGGACGCCGCCGGGCCACTTGTCATGCGCATGAAGGGGTCGAAGAGCTGACGCACCACGCCGTACGGAAAGTCCCGTTCGTTGTCGTGACATCGAGCCCGCAGGACCACCGCCTCGCCCGGTATTCGGGCCAGCGCGGCGCGCAGCAGCGCACTCTTCCCGATCCCTCGCGGGCCCCTGACCAGCACGACCGCTGATCGACCCGCCCCCGCGCCGGCCACCGCGCGGGCCAGCTCGGCCAGCTCCGTTTCCCGGTGCAGCAAAACTCCAGTCGGCACCGCAACCCCCCGTCGACACCCTCGCGCGGACACACCAGTATCGCCTTCCCGACCCACCTGTCAACGCTCGGGACGAATACGTACGGCACTACGTACCAGCGGCACAGAATACGTAATTCTGCGCGATGCGTAACTCCGCCGCCCCACCGAATATGCAGTATGTACATCCCTTTTGACGCCGTGTTCGAATATCTGCAACGAACTTGTGAACACAGGGGGATGACTTATGGAGCGTCCGCGGCTCAAGGCCCATTTCCTCACCGAGACGGTGGGCGAAAAGGTCTTCCTGCTCGGAGAGGGTCAGGACTACCTCGTCCCGGGGGCCGCCGCGGTGCGCCTCCTGCCCTACCTGGACGGACGGCGCACCGTCGCCGAGATCCTCCAGGAACTGGGCACCGAGGTCCCGCTCGGCCAGGCGCTGACCGCGCTGCGCCGCTACGAGGCGGCCGGACACCTCGCCGAGGGCCGGCCCGACCTGCCCGACCACGTACTCGCCTACTGGGACGCCCAGGGCGTCGACCCGGCCGTCGCCCTGGAGGCCGCCCGGGCCACCGAGCTGCTGGTGCTGGCCCTCGGCGCCGCCGAGGCCGCCCCGCTGGTCGAGGCACTGACCGCCACCGGCCTGCGGGCCCGCGCCGCGACCGAGGACGAGGCGGTCGCCGCCGGCCCGGACACCCTGGTGATCGCGCTGACCGACGACTACCTGGCCACCGCCCTGGAGCGGCTGAACACCGCCCGGCTGGCCGACGGCCGCCCCTGGCTGCTCGCCAAGCCCACCGGCACCGCCCCCTGGCTCGGCCCGCTGCTGCGCCCCGGCGAGACCGGCTGCTGGAGCTGCCTCGCGCAGCGGATCAGCGGCAACCGCCAGGTCGAGCGCTACCTGGCCGGCAAGCGCGGCGAGACCGTGCCGCTGCACCCCACCCGCGCCGCGATCCCGGCCGGCCCGGCGATGGCCGCCCAGCTGCTGGCCACCGAGACCGCCCGCATCCTGGCCGACGAATGCTGCTCCGCGCTGTCCGGCACCATGGTCAGCCTCGACCTCAACACCCTGCAGACCACCGAGCACACCCTGGTGCGCCAGCCCCAGTGCCCGAGCTGCGGCGATCCGGCGCTGCTCACCGAGCGCAGCCCCAAGGTCGTGCTGCAGCCCAGCCCCGCCCGGCACACCACCGACGGCGGCTACCGCGTCCAGGCCCCGCAGTTCACCTACGACCGGCTGAAGCACCACATCAGCCCGCACCTGGGCGCGATCACCCGCCTCGGCGCGCACGAGGACACCGGCAACGGCATCACCTACAGCTTCACCGCCGGCCACAACTTCGCCATGGTCAACGACAACATGGACCTGCTGCGCCGCAACATGCGCGGCCAGAGCGGCGGCAAGGGCCGCTCCGAGATCCAGGCCAAGGTCAGCGCGATCTGCGAGGCGATCGAGCGCTACTCGGCGGTCTGGCGCGGCGAGGAGCCGGTGGTGCGCGCCGCCTACCGCGACCTCGACCCGGCCGTGGCCGTCCACATGGACACCCTGCTGCAGTTCTCCGACGCCCAGTTCGCCGGCCGCGCCGAGTGGAACGCCGACCCCAAGCACCGGCTGCACCTGGTGCCCGACCCGTTCCCGGTCGACGCCGAGCTGGACTGGTCGCGCGCCTGGTCGCTCACCCACGACGCGGAGCGGCTCGTCCCCTCCGGCTACGCCTGGTACGGCCACCCGGACCTCCAGCAGCACTTCTACTGCGTCGGCGACTCCAACGGCTGCGCCAGCGGCAACACCCTGGAGGAGGCGATCCTGCAGGGCTTCTGCGAGGTCGTCGAGCGCGACGCGGTGGCCCTGTGGTGGTACAACCGGCTCGCCCAGCCCGAGTTCGACCTCGACTCGCTGAACGACCCGTACGTGGACACCATGCGCGCCTTCTACGCCTCGGTGGACCGCGAGCTGTGGGTCCTGGACCTCACCTCCGACCTCGGCGTGCCGGTGTTCGCCGCCGTCTCCCGGCGCAAGCACGAGGTCGAGGACATCATGGTCGGCTTCGGCGCCCACCCGGACCCGCGGATCGCCGCGATCCGCGCCCTCACCGAGGTCAACCAGTTCCTCCCCTTCGTCGACCGCCGGGACGAGAACGGCAACACCCTCTACCGCACCGATGACCTGGAGACCCTGGAGTGGTGCAAGACGGCGACGATCGCCGACGAGCCCTGGCTGCTGCCCGACCGCGACCAGGCCGCCAGCACCCTCGCCGACTTCGCCCCGCTCGTCGGTGACGACCTTGCCGGACACGTCCGGGACTGCGTCGAGCGCGCCGCCAAGGCCGGCGTCGAGGTGATCGTGCTCGACCAGAGCCGCCCCGACCTCGACCTCAGCGTGGTCAAGGTGATCGCCCCCGGCATGCGCCACTTCTGGCGCCGCCTCGCCCCCGGCCGGCTCTACGACGTGCCGGTGCGCCAGGGCCGACTGGCCGCTGCGCACACCGAGGAGCAGCTCAACCCGAAGAACGTCTTCTTCTAGGAACGGCCGGGTGCTGACGCGATGACCACCGAACTCGACGAGATCCACCTGCCCGCGGCCGCCCGAACGGTCCGCCGGCTGCGGCTGCGCCCCGACGGCGCGCTCGCCCCGCTCGGCCCCCGGGCCGTACGGCTGACCGCGCCCGTCGGCGCGCTGAATCTGCCCGACCTGGCGCCCGGCGCCATGGAGGCGGTGGCCGCGCTGGCCGCCGGGGAGCAGACCGAGGAGGAACTGGCCGCCCTGGTCGCGGCCCGGGACGGCGACGCCGGACTGCTGCGCTGGCAGCTGACCCGTCGCCGGCTCGGGATGGCCGGGATGCTGGAGCACTCCGTCCACCTCGCGACCTGCACCGCGACCGACAGCGCGGTCGAGCCGCTGGCCCGGCTGCGGCCGGTCGGCCGGGGCGCCGCCGAGCCGGGCCCCACCCCGGACCCGACCGGCCAGGTGAAGCTGTCCCGCTTCGCCTCCGCCGCGGTCGAGGACGGCGCCCTGCTGGTACGCGCCCCGGGCAGCCCGCTGGCCGTCCAGCTGACCGCCAGGGCGGCCGGCCTGCTGGCCGCCCTGGCCGGCTGGACCAGCCCCGCGGCGCTCGCCCAACTGCCCGGCGGCCTGCCGCTGGACGCCGTCCGGCAGACCCTGCGGCTGTTCGCCGCCGCCGGGCTGCTGGCGTACGGCTCCCCCGGCGCCGAGCCGGAGGCCGAGGAGCAACGCTTCGCCCAGTGGCAGGCCGCCGACCTCGCCTTCCACTCCCGCACCCGCCGGCCCACCAGCGTCGCCGGGTACGGCGGCACCTACCGGTTCGGCGACCGCTTCGACCCCGAGCCGGCCTCGCCGGCGCCCTTCCCGGGCGAGAAGGTCGCGCTGTCCATCCCGGACCTGGACGAACTCGCCCGCGCCGACCGGCCGTTCACCGAGGTGCTGGAGCAGCGCCGCTCGGTGCGCGACCACGACGAGCAGGCGCCGATCACGCTGGAGCAGCTCGGCGAGCTGCTCTACCGCAGCGTCCGGCGGCGGCAGACCTTCACCGGCGGCGACGGCCAGGAGCTGGCCGACCGGCCGTACCCGAGCGGCGGCGCGGTGCACGAGCTGGAGGTGTACCCGCTGGTGACCTCCTGCGCGGGCCTGGCACCCGGCCTGTGGCACTACGCGACCGACCGGCACGAGCTGGAGCTGGTCAGCGAGCCCAACCAGGCGACCGCCCAACTGGTCAAGAGCGCCCGCGAGTCGAGCCTGATGCCGGCCGACCCGCAGGTGGTGCTGCTGGTCACCGCGCGCTTCGGCCGGGTGATGTGGAAGTACGAGACGGTCGCCTACCCGCTGATCCTCAAGCACGTCGGCGCGCTCTACCAGACCCTCTACCTGGTCGGCACCGCCATGGACCTCGCGGTCTGCGGCCTCGGCGGCGGTGACGCGGCCGACTTCGCCGCGGCCAGCGGCCTCGACTACTTCACCGAGGGCACCGTCGGTGAGCTGGTCATCGGCAGCCGACCGCCGACGCTGCGCCAGGACGTCGGCGTCCCGAGGAGAGAAGCCAGACGATGAAGTTCCGTTTCAAGGCACTGCAGCGGATGCGCGAGCCGGACGAGCTCGACTCACCCACCCTGCTCGCCGCACCGCGGGGCTGGATCGCCCTGTTCGTCGTCATGATCACCATGGCGGCGGCGCTGCTGTGGACCTTCGCCGGGACCATCCCGATCACCGTGGACGCCCCCGGTCTGCTGAGCCGCCCGCACGGCACCGCGATGATCCAGAGCCCGTTCGGCGGGATGGTCCGCACCGTCCTGGCCAAGCCCTCCGACCAGGTCAAGCAAGGCCAGTCGGTGGCCCGGGTCGAGGACGCCGAGGGCCACAGCCGGGAGATCACCAGCCCGTTCGGCGGGCGGGTGGTCGGCCTGTCGGTCACCGACGGCCAGGTGGTCGCCCCCGGCTCCCCGGTGGTCTCGGTCGAACGGATCGACGACCCCCAGGAGGGCATGGTCGCGATGGTCTTCGTGCCCGCGACCCACACCGTCGGGCTCGCGCCCGGCGACCAGGTCGACCTCAACGTGTCCACCAGCCCGGCCGGCGCCTTCGGCCTGCTGCGCGGCACGGTCAGCTCGGTCAGCCCGTACGCGCTCACCAAGGAGGCCGTCTCCGGCCTGGTCGGCGGCGACCTCGCCGCCCAGCGCTACCTGGGCAAGGACGCGCCCCGCCTGGTCGTGGTCGAGCTGACGCCCGACCCGAACACCCCGACCGGCTACTCCTGGACCTCGCAGAGCGGCCCGCCGAACCCGCTGGGCACCCAGGTCGCGGTCACCGCCACGATCAACGTGGGCAAGCAGACACCGTTCAACCTGATCCTCGGCCGCTGAGGGGGGCTCCGATGACAGCCACGATCCCGGAGACCACCCCGGCCGAAGCTCCCGCGCCCACGCCGGACAAGAAGCGCCGCCGCGGCCGCCCCACCCGGGCGGCCGCGCCGCGGCGCTGGCGGCACGTCGTCCCCACCGTCCTGCAGATGGAGTCGGTGGAGTGCGGCGCGGCCAGCCTCGCCATGATCCTCGCCTACCACGGCCGTTGGGTCCCGCTGGAGGACCTGCGCGGCGTCTGCGGCGTCTCCCGCGACGGCGCCCGTGCCTCCACCCTGCTGAACGCCGCCCGGACGTACGGGCTGAAGGCGCGCGGCTACCAGACCGAGGCCGAGAACCTCCGCGACCTCGACGGCCCGGTGATCATCTTCTGGGCCTTCCAGCACTTCATGGTCGTCGAGGGCATCCGCACCCGGTACGGCCGCACCGTCGTCGCGGTCAACGACCCGGCCAGCGGCCCGCGCCTGATGGAGTGGGACGAGTTCGACTCCGGCTTCACCGGGATCGTGCTCTCCTTCGAGAAGGGCCCCGACTTCGAGCCCGGCGGCGACAAGGGCGGCATCGGCCGCGCCCTGCTGGAACGCCGGCTGCCCACCGGACGCGCGATGCCGCTGGTGCTGCTCGCCAGCCTGCTGCTGGTGCTGCCCGGCATCGCGATCCCCGCGTACACCCGGGTGTTCATCGACCGGGTCCTGGCCGGCAGCGGAAGCGGCTACCTCCTCCCGCTGCTGGCCGCCATGACCGCCACCGCCGTCGTCGTGTTCGTGCTGACCTCCGTCCAACGGCACTACCTGCTGCGGATCGAGATCCGGATGGGGCTGGTCAGCTCCGCCCGGTTCTTCCGGCACCTGCTGCGACTGCCGGTCGACTTCTTCCTGCAGCGCCGCCCGGCCGAGGTGGCCAAGCGGGTGTCCGGCAACGACGTGGTCGCCGAGATCCTCTCCCGCGACCTCGCGCTCACCGTGATCAACCTCGGCCTGGTGCTGTTCTACGCGGCCGTGCTGATCCGCTACGACATCCTGCTCGGCGTGGTCGGCGTCGGCATGGCGCTGCTCAACGTCGTCGTGCTGCAGGCCGTCGCCCGGGCCCGTACCGACGCGGTCGCCGCGCTGCGCACCGACCGCGGCAACCTCACCGCGACCACCTTCACCACCCTCGCGCTGATCGAGACCGTCAAGGCCACCGGCGCCGAGCAGGACGCCTTCAGCCGCTGGGCCGGCTTCCTGGCCAAGGTGGTCACCGCCAAGCAGAAGCTGGGCATCCCCAGCGCCGTGCTCACCGTGGTGCCGCCGATGCTGGCCGCGCTCAACAGCGGGCTGATCCTGCTGGTCGGCGGCCAGCGGGTGGTGGACGGCGCGATGAGCGTCGGCATCCTGGTCTCCTTCCAGACCCTGCTGGCCGCGCTCAGCCGCCCGGTCACCCAGCTCACCAACCTGGGCGGCCGGCTGCAGGACGTCACCGCCGACATCAAGCGGCTGTACGACGTCGAGCGTTACCCGGTGGCCGCCGCCTTCGCCAAGCCCGAGCCGCCGGCCGGGCCCAAGCTGGACGGCAACCTGGAGTTCGAGAACGTCCGCTTCGGCTACAGCCCGCTCTCCGACCCGATCATCAAGGACCTCAGCCTGACCGTGGTCCCCGGCCGCCGGATCGCCGTGGTCGGCGGCTCCGGCAGCGGCAAGTCCACCCTGGGCCGGCTGCTGACCGGCCTCTACACCCCGTGGTCGGGCCGGATCCTGCTGGACGGGCGGCCGCGCGAGGAGATCTCCCGGACCGTCCTGGCCTCCTCACTGGCCTACGTGGACCAGGACATCTCGCTGTTCGAGGGCACCGTCCGGGACAACCTGACGCTCTGGAACGACGACGTCCCCGACGAGGCGGTCACCGCCGCGCTGCGCGACGCCGCCGTCTTCGACACCGTGATGACCCGCCCCGGCGGCATCCACAGCCCGGTCCTGGAGGGCGGCCGCAACTTCAGCGGCGGCCAGCGCCAACGACTGGAGCTGGCACGGGCGTTGGCCACCGAACCGACCCTGCTGGTGCTGGACGAGGCGACCAGCGCACTCGACCCGGAGACCGAACGCGTGATCACGGACAACCTGCGCCGCCGCGGCTGCGCCTGCCTGATCATCGCGCACCGGCTCTCCACCGTCCGCGACGCCGACGAGATCATCGTGCTGCACGAGGGCTCCATCGCCGAACGCGGCACCCACGACGAGCTGTTGGCGCTCGGCGGGCACTACACCGCGCTCATCGAGTCCGCGCGCCGCGAAGAGGAGGATGAGCTGTGAGTGTCGCCGTGGAAGTCTTCTCACCGTTCTTCACCGAGGCGGCCGAACAGGTCGAGCCGCTGGCCGACCGCTACCTCGCGCTGGACGACCCCGGGCGGATGCTGCTGGTCCGCTCGGGCGCCGTCGACCTGTTCGCCGTCCACCTCGACTCCGGTGCGCCGCAGGGCCGCTGGCACTTCCTCTGTCGGATCGAGGCGGGCACCCTGGTGCCCGGCGCGGCCGCCGGGCCCCGGCGCGGCATCGTCGCCCGCCCGGTGCTCGGCGCCGAGCTGTCCTTCCTCGCCACCTCCTGGGTCGAGGGCCTGTCCGCCCGCGGCCGGGAATGCGGCACCGCGGCCGGCGCCGCCGTCCGGGCCCTGCCCGAGGACGAACAGCAGCTCGCCGCCGACCAGTTCCTGGCCGGGCTGGGCCGCGGCCTCACCGCGCTGGCCGGCGCGATGCGCGACACCCTGCCGCCGCGCGAGTTCACCCCGCTCGACCCGGCGGAGCCGACCGTCCTCAAGAGGGGCCAGGCGCTCCGTTCGGTGGACGGCCTGCAGTGGGTGCGGGTCGAGGAGGGCGCCGTCGAGGCCCCCGAGGGGGCGGAGGGCGAACTCGCCGAGGGCGCCGAGCTCTGCCTCACCGAACGGGACTGGCTGGTCGCGACCGGCCCGGCCACCGTCCGGGCCCGCTCCCCGCGCGAACTGCTCGACGAGGGCGGCCTCTGGGAGCGGCTGGCCGCCCACTGCGGGCGGCTGCTGGACGCCGTCGACCGCCGGATCGAGGCCCGCCGGGGCACCGAGACCGAGCTGATCGCCACCCGCCAGGAACGCGACGCCGGGACGCTCGCCGACTCCGCCCGTGGCTTCGAGACCATCCTGCGCGACACCTCCTCCCGGCTGCGGATCGGCGACGCGACCGGCGACGAACCGACCCTGGCCGCCGCCCGGCTGGTCGCCGCGCACGAGGGCTTCAGCGTCACCGCCCCGGTGGCCGGCAACGGCCACGACCGCCGGCTGGACCGGCTGCAGGCGATCGCCCTGGCCTCCAACGTCCGCACCCGGTCCGTACGGCTGGACGGCGCGTGGTGGCGCAACGATCTCGGCGCGATGGTCGGGTACCGCAAGGCCGGCGCCCCGGTCGCCCTGCTCCCGCTGGGCAACGGCTACGTCCTGGCCGAGGGCGGCAAGGTCACCCCGCTGACCCCGAAGCTGGCCGCCGAGCTGCAGAACAAGGCCACCGTGCTGTACCGGCCGCTGCCGCTCTCCGTACGGTCCGTCGCCGGGCTGCTCCGCTTCGGCCTGCGCAACAACCGCCAGGACCTGTGGATGTTCACCGGCATGGCCACCCTGGTCGCGCTGATCGGCCTGCTCGTCCCGATCATGACCGGCGAGGTGCTCGGCACCTTCGTCGCCCACGCCGAGCGCAACCTGATCACCGAGGGCGCGCTGGTGGTGATCGGCTCAGCGATGGCGGTGGCCGCGCTGTCCATCGTGCAGAACATCGCCGTGCTGCGGATCGAGAGCCGCTCCACCGCCGCGATGCAGGTCGGCGTCTGGACCAGGCTGCTGTCGCTGCCCGCGCCGTTCTTCGCCAACTACTCCACCGGCGAGCTGGGCACCACGGTGCTCGGTGTCAGCGCCGCCCAGGAGACCCTCTCCGGGATGATGACCACGGCCACCCTCGGGCTGCTGACCGGTCTGGCCAACCTGGTGCTGGTCTTCTTCTACGACCTGCGGCTCGCCGGACTGGCCACCCTGCTGGTGCTGGTCGGCGTCGGCGTCGGCCTGGCCGCCGGCCGGCTGGAGGTCCGCTGGCAGCGCAAGCTGTACGCGCACGAGCAGACCATGTCCGCCCGGGTCTTCCAACTGCTCACCGCCGTACCCAAGTTGCGGGTGACCGCGGCCGAGGACCGGGTGTTCGGGGTGTGGGCCGCCGAACTCGGCAAGGGCCGGGGCCTGGCCGCCTCCTCGCGCCGGGTGCAGAACGCCGTCACCACCTTCAACGCCGGCTTCCCGCTGGTCTGCTCGGTGGTCATCTTCGGCATCATCGCCGGCCCGCTGGACGGCGCGGTGCCGATCCCCGTCTTCCTCTCCTTCTTCACCGCCTTCAACCTGCTGATCGCCTCCAGCCTGCAGTTCACCTCGGCGGCGGTCACCGCGATGGGCGTGGTGCCGATGCTGGAACGGCTGCGGCCGATCCTGGAGGAGAAGCCCGAGGTCGACGACAGCAAGGCGGACCCGGGCGACCTCTCCGGCCGGCTCGGCCTGAGCCACGTCACCTTCCGCTACGGCGAGGACGGCCCGGCGGCCCTGCAGGACGTCACGCTGAGCATCGAGCCCGGTGAGTTCGTGGCGGTCGTCGGCCCGTCCGGCAGCGGAAAGTCCACCGTGCTGCGGCTGCTGCTCGGCTTCGAGCGGCCGGAGAGCGGCACCGTCCTGTACGACGGCCAGGACCTGGGAGAGCTGGAAGTCTCCGCGGTACGCCGCCAGTGCGGGGTGGTGCTCCAGAACGGCGCGCTGCTGGCCGGCGACATCAAGGCCAACATCGTCGGCTCGACCAACCACACCCTGGACGACGCCTGGGCGGCCGCCGAGATGGCCGGCATCGACAAGGACATCGCGGCCATGCCGATGGGCATGAACACCGTGCTCTCGGAGGGCACCAGCACCCTCAGCGGCGGCCAGCGGCAGCGCCTGATGATCGCCCGCGCGCTGGTCTCCCGGCCCCGCATCG
Source organism: Kitasatospora sp. NPDC001159 (assembly GCF_053598235.1). Lineage (NCBI taxonomy): Bacteria > Bacillati > Actinomycetota > Actinomycetes > Kitasatosporales > Streptomycetaceae > Kitasatospora > Kitasatospora sp. NPDC001159. The sequence goes on along the minus strand of NZ_JBSFJV010000015.1, from coordinate 52,265 downwards.
TCTTCTTCGACGAGGCGACGAGTGCGCTGGACAACCCGACCCAGCGGCTGGTCACCGAGTCGACCCGACGGCTCAACGCGACCCGGGTGGTGATCGCCCACCGGCTGTCGACGGTTGCCGAGGCCGACCGGATCATCGTCATGGACCAGGGGCGGGTGGTCCAGCAGGGCCGGTACGAGGAACTGCTGGCCGACCGCGACGGGCTGTTCGCCCGCCTGGCGCACCGCCAAATGTGACGCATCCGCTTCGGGAGGGGACATGGAGTACGCCCTGCTGGTCTTCGGCCAGGAGACGGACTGGGACCGGATGACGCCCGAGGAGCGCGAGCAGCGCTTCGCCGCAAACCGCGCCTTCGGGCGCGAGCTGGCCGAGGCCGGCGTGCGGATCGTCTACGGCGCGCGGCTGGCCCGGCCGACGGTCGCCGAGGGCGAGGCCCGTTCTGCCGAAGGCGTGCTGGAGGTCGGCGGCCTCTGGGTGATCGACGTGCCCTCCGAGGAGGAGGCGCTGCGCTGGGCGGCGAAACTGCCGGTCAGCGAATCAGGCCGGGTGGAGGTCCGTCGCTGCGACGGACCTCCACGCACCAACCGGCCGCTGGGAACGGAGAACTGAGAACCATGGAATACACCCTGCTCATTCACGGCGACGAGCGGGTCTGGAACGGGCTGAGCGACGCGGAGGAGGCCGAACTCGACGCCGCGCACGCGCGGTTCGGCCGCGAGATGCACGAAGCCGGGGTCACCGTACGGTACGGCGGCGGCCTGCGGCGGGCCTGCAGCGCCCGGCTGGTGGTGCCGGGCCCGGAGACGCCGGTCTCCGACGGCCCGTACCGGGAGGGGCACGAGCACCTGGGCGGGCTCTGGGTGATCGACGTGGCCGACGAGGAGGAGGCCGTCTCCTGGGCCCGCCGGATGCCGGCGGCGCCGGGCGACCTGGTCGAGGTCCGGCCGGTGCGGGTGACCTGATCCCACTTCGCCGCGCCCCGTCGAGCGCCTCGGTGCTCGACGGGGCGCGGTGCGTCATTGGGCCGTGTCCCGGGACGACGGGCCCTCCGCGTAAGCGTCCAGATGCATCGTCAAGCCGTTTACCTGACACGGCAATGCCTTCACCAACCTTCCCACTGCGCCCCTTGCCCCGCTCATGACAGTCGGCCATCCTGTACTGCCACCCCTCAACGGCTGCCCCCACGGCCCGGGTTGGCGCGTGAGCCTCCTGTTCGTCCCCTCACGAAGGAGCCAGCATGCGCAGATTCCTGATACGTGTCGCCACCCTCGCGGCAGCGGCCACGACTCTCGCCGTCCCCGCCGCGCCGACCACTGCGGTGGCCGCACAGGGACTCTCGTTCCGCCCCCTGCAGTACAACACCAACGGCTACAACTGGGGCGGCTACGCCGCCACGGGCAGCGGCTTCAGCTCGGTCTCGGCGTCCTGGACCGAGCCGAGCGCGACCTGCAACTCCACCAACGACCTCTACGCCCCCTGGGTCGGCATCGACGGGTACGGCTCCTCCACCGTGGAGCAGACCGGGGTGGCGACCGACTGCTCCAGCGGCAGCCCCGTGAACCAGGCCTGGTACGAGATGTACCCGGCGAACCCGGTCTACCTGAGCCTCAGCTCGTACCCGGTGTCGGCCGGCGACCACATCACCGCCTCGGTGACCTACGTCGGGAGCAGCAGGTACACCCTCAAGCTGACCGACTCCTCGCGAGGCTGGACCTACAGCACGACCAAGTCCCTTTCCGCGCAACGGGCCAGCGCCGAGGTCATCATCGAGTCGCCGACCGGGTCCTACCCCGACTTCGGCACCCTGAGCTTCACCTCGGCCACCGTCGACGGCAAGTCCCTCGGCTCCTCCGGCCCGGTCGCCCTCGACCCCAGCTCGAACGGCACCTACGAGGCCCGCACCAGCGCGCTCGGCTCCAGCGGCACCAGCTTCACCGAAACCTTCCTGCAGGAGTAACCGCCCCAGCGCTGGGGCGGGCCGACGAGCCGAGCGCGGGGCGACCCGCATGCGCGCGCACGGCGAGAGGAGCGGGAAGTCGGTGAGGCCGACTTCCCGCTCCTCCAGCTGGCCTTCGAGCGGGCCGCCTGGAAGGCGTTCGTGACCTTCGCCGCCACCATCGAGGTCTGACCCAGACCTCCCCTCAACGGCGCGCTGCTCCCGAGCGGCGGGCCGAAGGCTTACATGCCGTCGCTTTTCGCCTCCTCCCTACGGTCTAAGCACTACCGCTCGTCCTCCCAGGCGAGCAGAGCCAACCCGATTGGAGAGGCCCCAGCCTTGGAGTTACGGCGCGTGGTCGGACGCGGCGCGCAGGCACCACGAGGCCGAAGCCACCTATCCGCAGCCGCCCCCGTCGTGGTTGCGTGACGCCTTCTACGTGCGCCCGGCCTCCGAGGCGGCCGCTGCGACCGAGGTCGCTCGTCGTGCTGCCGTACTCAGCCCGGTGCTGGTGGTCGCCGGTTCGGAGGACGGGGTGGCGGGCGTCAGAGCGGCACGGCGCGTCGCGTCCTGCTACCCGGTCGGCCGCTTGGAGGTGCTCGCCGGCTGCGGGCACTGGCCCTGGATCGACGAGCCGACGGCGTTCCGCGAGCTGGTCAGCGGATTTCTGGACGACTGAGGCTCCGGCCGGTCTCCGTCGGCTCCCGCCCCTCCCCGCTGACCAGGAGACTTTCAGGCCAGGTGCGCGGCAATCAGCGGGGCGCACGCGTCCGGGCGCTCCAGCAGCGGGAGGTGGCCGGTTTCGGGGAGGGTCTCCAGGCGACAGTCGGGGACGGTGTCGCGGAGGAGTTCGGCGTTGCGGACGAACGCGGGCATGTCTTCGTCGCCAAGAACAATCAGGGTGCGAGCGGTGATGCGGCCCAGGTCGTCCTCGGTGTGCCGGTGGGCGGTGAGGGCGTCCATGGCCTGGTTGCCGAGCTCGGCCCAGCTGTGGCGGGCGACCACCTCCCGTAGAGCGGCGCGGAGTTCGGGGTGGCGCTCGGTGCCGGTGAAGATGTCCGGCGGGGACTGCATCCAGAGGTCGGCCAGCTGCTCGCCCGGCCCGGCGAAGCGGTAGAGCATCGACAGCTGCTTGTAGCGGACCCGGGCGGAGTCCTCGTTGGGGGTGCCGGCGAGGGTGGGGGCGGCGAGCACGAGACGATCGAGCAAATCGGGCTCTTGGAAGGCGAGTTGGATGGCCGACATCGATCCGAAGGAGAGCCCGATCAGCCGCCGGGCGCCGGTCTCCTTCGCCACCTCGGCCAGCTGCCCGGCCAACGCCGTGAGCGTCAGCCCAGGCGTCAGCGGCGCGGAGCCGCCGTGACCGGGCAGGTCGACCCCGATGTGGGTCCAGCCGGGCAGGCGGTCCCACAGCGGCTGCCAGGTGGTGGAGTCCATCGTGTAGCCGTGGATCCACAGCACGGCCGGGCCGCTGCCCTGGCAGTGCAGGTGCAGGCCCTCAGGCACCGTTGCCTCCGTAGAAGTCCTCGCAGAAGGCCCGGAACGCGAGCACCGGCTCGTCCCGGGCGTCGTAGCGCGGGGTCATGTCGTGGTCCAGGTGTTCCCAGACCACCTTGTCCTCGGCGAGCGCCTTCTCGCTGCCGCCGAGCAGGGCCGGCAGGGCGGCCCGCTGGTTCTCGCGCACGCCGACGGCGACCCGGGCGACGCAACCGCCGTCGGCGGTCGGCACCGAGCCGGTGACGATCACCTGCCGCTCCGCCTCCGGGCCGAATTCGGTGACCACCACGTTGGGGCTGAACGCCTGGGCGTGGAAGCGCGGTGTGAAGTCCCAGCGGACCCGGCCCGTGCGGACCGCCTCCCAGCGGATCTCCTCCAGCTTGCGGGCGTCCTGCCACGGCGAGGTCTGCATCAGGAACTCGCCCTCGATGACGAGTTCGCCGCTCTCGCCGAGGCGGGTGGTCATCCCCCGGTTGCCGGGCACCCCGTGCACGGCCTTGAAGTGGTCCGGGTCGAAGGCGTTCTCCACCACGTACTCGGACGGCACGTCCACCGGCAGGCTCACCGCCGCGGCCAGCGGATAGTCCATCTCCCAGCCCTTGACCGCCTGCTCGAAGCCGCGGTCGCCGTCCGGGTCGTCGGAGAGCCGGACGAACAGCGCGTCGCCCCACTCCAGCACCCGGTGCTCGGCGACCGACCAGTGCTTGGACGGATCCCCGAGGCCGATCCGCTTGCCGTGGAACGGGCAGACCAGGCAGTCGCCCTCGCGCCGCCCGCCGTAGCCCAGGTGGGCACCGCGGTGCGGGCAGTTGGCGTCCAGGACGCGGATCCGCTCGCCCTCGCGGACGGCGATCAGGCGGCGCGGGCCGATCGCCAACGGGGTGATCTCGTCGGTCAGTTCGGATCGGAAGGCCAGCAGGTACCAGCCGTGGTGCACGGTCATCGGACTCACGTTCATCGAAGTGCCTTGAGGACTTGCTCGGCGGCCCGCTCGCCGCTCTCCAGGGCGCCCTGCACCCAGGGCAGCCGCTCCCCCGCGACGGTCGCCTCGCCGGCGAAGAAGAGCGTGCCGTCCACCGCCTCCGCCCACCGCCGGGCGGCGTCCTCCAGCCCGGCCCGGGGCGCGGTGAACGCCCCGCCGGCGTACGGGTCCCGGCCCCAGTCGGCGACGGCGACATCGAGCACGGACGCCCCCTCGGTCCAGGGCAGCGCGGCGGCCAGCAGGGCAGCCAGCGCCGCCGAGTCGTCGGCGGCCGCGCGCAGTTCGGCGGCGGCGTCGGCCTTGGCGACCACCAGTACCTCGGGGCGGCCGGCGGCACAGCGGGTGAAACCGGTGCGGCCGTCCACGTCGAAGACGATCACGGTGTCGGTCGCGGGCCGGTCCAGGGTGACCACCGCGCAGTAGCCGTCTCCGGCGGGAAGCCCAGAGGCGGCTTGCAGCTTGTGCTGGGGCAGCCCGGCGATCGCGCCCTCACCCAGGGCTGCGGGCGGGACGGTGATCACCACAGCGCGGGCGACGGCCGTCCCGGTGTCGGTGCGTACGGTGACCCGCCCGGGTTCGTACGCCAGCTCCCGGACGGGCTCGCCGAGCCTCACCGCCAGGCCCTCGGCCAGCCGCTCGGGCAGCCGGGCGAAGCCGCCCTCGATCGCGAACTCGCCCTCGCCGACGGTGTCCTGCCGGTGTGCCTCGGCGACGGCGGCGGCGCTCAGCTGCTCGGGTTCGGTGGCCCAGTTCTGCCGGAACCACTCGGTGGCGGCCGCCGCCTCGGCGCCGGCGCTGCCATGCGCCCGCAGCCAGGTGCCGACCGACAGGCCGGTGACGCCGGGGGCGCGGTGCAGCATGGCTTCCAGCTGCCAGGGTGCGCGACGGCCAGCACTCAGCGCGCCCATCGGCCGGTCGGCGCCGTCCTCGACGATCCGGGCGGTGACCCGGCGCGGTACGGCGGTGGTGCGGCCGGGGCCGACCAGCTCGTGCACCGGGTTGCGGTCCCCGTGCACCACCTGGGCGCCGAGTTCCAGCGGCGGGCCGCCGTCGGCGGGGTGGAAGGTGTGGATCCGGCCGCCGAGCCGCTCCCGGGCTTCGTACACCACGACGCGCAGCCCCTCCCGGGACAGCAGTCGGGCGCAGTTCAGACCGGACGCCCCGGCACCCACCACGATCACGTCGTACGTGGTCACTGCTCGCCCCCGAGTTCGATCGGGAAGGCCCGCAGCCGGCGCGGGACCAGGCACTGGTCCCAGTCCGGGGCGCCCGCCGGGCCGCGCAGCGCCGGGAAGCGGCTGACCAGGCGCGGCAGCAGCAGGGCGGCGGTCTGGCGGACCAGCGGGGCGGCCAGGCAGAAGTGCGGGCCGCCGCCGAAGCCGAGGTGCGGGTTGGGGCTGCGGTCCAGGCGCAGCGCGTCCGGGTCGGCGAAGACCTCCGGGTCGCGGTTGGCGGCGGTGAGCACCGCGAGCACCCGGGCGCCGGACGGCAGCACGCCGCCGTTGAGCTCCACCCGGTCGGTGGTGACCCGGGCGGTGAAGGGGATCGGCGCCTCCAGCCGCAGCAGTTCGTCCACCGCGAGCCGGGCGAGATCCTCGTCGGCCTCAGCAAGCCTGGCGACCGCCGTACGGTCGGGCAGCAGCAGGTGCAGCGCGTTGCCGATGAACTCTGCGAGCGGCTGCCAGCCGCCGATCACGGCCAGGTTGAGGATGCCGAGCATCTCGGCCCGGCTGAGCCGGTCGTCGGCGGCCAGGGCGGTCAGCGGCACCTCAGCCCCGGAGGCGGTGGCACGGGCGGTGTGCCCGTCCAGGTAGTGGGTGAGCGCGGTCGCGGCGCTGCGCCCGAGGGCGGCGCGGGCCGGCGGCACCATCGGGTCGAGGTTGACGGACGCGGCCCGGGCGAGCGCCTCGAAGCGCTTCAACTCCCCTGCGGGCAGGCCGAAGAGCCGGGCGTAGACGGCGGTGGCGAGCGGCCGTCCGAGATCCGCGACGGCGTCCGCCCTCCCGCCCACGGGCAGCCGGTCGAGCAGCGCGTCCACGTCGGCGGCGAGCCCGCCAGAAAGGGAACGGACGGCCGCCGGCCCCAGGAGCAGCGCCCCCGGGGCCCGGAGCCGGTGGTGGTCCGGCGGGTCGGTGGTGAGCATGGACGGCGGCAGCGCGTCGTCCCGGGCCCGCTCCCGCTGGCCCTGCGCGGCGGAGAAGCGCGGGTCGCGCAGCACCGTCGCGCAGTCGGCGTGCGCGGTGACGAGCCAGAGCCGGGACGCGGCGTCGTAGTGGACCGGGTCGTTGGCCCGGAGCCACCGGTACGCCGGGTGCGGGTTCGCCCGCCCGGCCGGGGCGAACGGGTGGATCAGGTGCTCCGGCAGGCGCACCGGCGCCGTCGTGCTCATGGTCCAGCTCCTATCAGGTCTCAGCGGACCCGGGGTCCGCGCCAGCGGAAGGAGAAGGCGGTCAGCACCAGGCCGGCCAGCGACCAGGCCACCAGGACCATCGCGATGTGCCCCAGCTCCCAGTTCCCGGCCGGTTCCACGGCGGTGAAGGAGTCCGGCAGGAAGACCGAGCGGAAGCCCTGGGCCATCCACTTGACCGGGAAGAACGCGGCCACCGTCTGCATCCAGGCGGGCAGTTGGCCGAACGGGAAGAACACGCCGGAGATGAACTGCAGCACCATGAAGACCGGGGTGACGATCGCCGCCGCCGACCGGCTGTTGGGGATCAGCGCCGAGTAGGCGGCGCCGGCCATCGCGCAGGCGACGGTGCCGAGCGCCAGGTCCCAGCCAAGGGTGAACCAGCGCTCCGGGGTGCTGGGCAGCGGCAGTCCGAACAGTGCCAGCGCGATGCCGATCAGCAGCACCGCCTCCAGCACGGTGGTGACGATGACCCGCACGAGCTTGCCGACGAAGTACGCCGACTTGGGCATCGGGGTCATCGCGAGCCGGCGGACGGTACCGGTGTCGCGCTCGATCGCGATGTTGATCGCCAGGCCGGAGAAGGCGGTGCTCATCACGCCGGCGGCGATGATGCCGGCCATGAAGACCTGCTTGAGGTCGGTGTCGGTGCCGGCCACCTTGCCCGAGAAGATCGAGCCGAAGACGACCAGCAGGATCACCGGGAACATCAGCGTGAAGACCAGCGACTGCTTGTTCCGGAAGAACGCCCTCAGCTCCACCTTGGAACGGGCCGCGCCGGCCCGCCAGATGCCGGGCATCCGGGCGGCGCGTCGGGGCGCCTCGATGGTCCCGCCCGCGGAGGCGGTGGCGGTGGGTTGGGTGAGGGTCATCGCTTGCCCGCCTCGGAGATGAGCTGGGTGGTGTCGGCGCCGCGGTCCGTTCCGTCGACGTTCTCCCGGATCAGGTCCAGGTAGATGTCCTCCAGGGTGGGCCGGTGCACCCGCAGTTCGGGCAGCTCGCCGACCCCCGCCTGGTGCGCCCACGGGACCAGCGTCGCGAGCAGCGCGGTCGGGGCGTGCGTGGCGATCCTGAGCAGACCGTCCGCGCCCACCGGGGCCGGCTCGGCCCCGGGTGGCAACGACGGCAGCGTGCGGCCGGCCAGCTCCGGCGGAATCCGGAAGGAGACCGTGGTCGGAGTCTGCGAGCGGCCGCCGAACTCGGCCAGCGGCCCGTACTGGACCACTCGGCCGGCGACGATCACCGCGGCGCGCTGGGCCAGCGCCTCGGCCTCGTCGAGGTAGTGCGTGGTGAGCACGGTGGTGCGACCGCGCTCGGAGAAGTAGCGGACCAGGTCCCAGGCCTCCCGGCGAGCCACCGGGTCCAACCCGGTGGTGGGTTCGTCCAGGAAGATCAGGTCCGGGTCGCCGACGATGCCCACCGCGACGTCGAGTCGGCGGGCCTGGCCCCCGGAGAGGTCCGTGCTCTGCTTCTTCTCGTGCTTGCCCAGTCCGACCATGTCGATGACCTGGCCGACGGGCAGCGGGTTCGGGTAGAACGCCGCGAAGTGCTCGACCACCTCACGGACGGTCAGGTCCGAGTAGGCGCCGGTGGTCTGCGGGACCACCCCGATCCTGGCGCGCCACTCGCGCCGGTCCTCGGCTGGGTCACAGCCGAGGACCCGCACGTCACCGCCGGTTCGCTGGCGGACGCCCTCCAGGATTTCGACGGTCGTCGTCTTGCCCGCGCCGTTCGGCCCGAGCAGGGCGAAGACCTCACCCCGGTAGATGTCCAGATCCAGACCCTGGACCGCGTGCCAGTCGCCGTAACTCTTGCGCAGGCCGCGGACTGAGACGGGGTGGTCCCCGACGGCAGTCGCCACTGTGGATCGCTCCTTGGTGGGGTGTTCAGGCCGACCTGACACTCAGGTCGACCGGCCGGGCGCCTTGCCCGGCGGGCGGGTTTCCCGGCTGGATCAGGTGCAGCAGCAGCACGGGCAGCAGCAGGAGTTGCCGCCGGCCGCGATGTCCGACAGGTCGCCCTCGCTCAGCTCGGCGGTGTCGATCTGCGGGGTCTCCGGGATGTGGAACTCGTAACGACCGGTCGCCAGACCGATCTCGTACAGCTCGACCTGCACCTCGAGGTTGCCCTCCTGCTCGCCCTCGGCGGCAGTCTGGACGATGACGATCTCGGCGTCGGCCGGGAGCTCCAGGCCGGCCTCGGCGAGGGCGGCGCGGGCGTCGGTACGCAGGCGGGCCGCGTACTCCTCGCTCGACCAGGCGCTGATCAGGGCGCGGGTGTAGCCGTTGACGAACTCGGCCCGCTTCCTCTGGTCCAAAGCCATGAGACTTTTCCTTTTCTCTGGTTTCCGGTTTGCCGGCGGTGCTTGGTGCTTGGTGCTTCCCGGCGCCGCCGACAAATGAAGAATGACACGGCCGCAATTGGCCGCCAAGACCTCACTTCCGGTGCCCGGACTAAGTATTGAGCACGTGCGGCTGGTGCGGTAGATTTCAGCCGTCACGCGCCCATGAATACGCATCAGAATACGTATCGGAATACGCATCCGAATACGTACCGGGAAATGCGTACGTAAGCATTCGACGGGCGCGTACGTATTCCGGAAGTCCCGGGTGAGCATCGAGAGGAATCACGGGGGTGGTCCGCACCGTGCCTACGCACACCGTCCCGCCAGGCCCTGCCGACGACGTCGACATGGCGCTGATGAGGGAGTCGCCGCTCGACTTCATCACCGGCCTGGCCCGCACCTACGGCGACGTCACCCGTCACCGGGCCGACGGCGACACCGTCTACCTGCTCAACCGCCCCGAGTACGCCAGGCACGTACTGAAGGACAACGGCGCCAACTACACCAAGGAGGGCACCCCGGACGACGCCATGCTGCGCCCGCTGCTCGGCAACGGGCTGCTGACCAGCAACGGCGCCGACTGGGCCCGCCAGCGGCACCTCACCGCGCCCGCGTTCCGCCCCAGCGCGGTACGCACCTTCGACCGGATCGTCACCGACGCCACCGCCGGGATGCTGGAGCGCTGGCGCCCGTCCGTCGAGTCCGGCGCCCCGCTGGAGGTGGACCAGCACCTCACCGCACTGACCCTGGGCATCCTCACCCACGCCATCCTCGGCACCGACATCGACGGCATCGGCGAGGGCTTCGGCCGCGCGGTGGACGCCGTCAACCGCTGCATCGGCCACTACGTACCGAACCCGGACCCCGACCCGGCCGACACCGCCCGCCGGTACGCCGACTTCGGCCGCGCCCGGGTCTTCCTCAACACCGTCACCCGCACCCTGATCGCCTCCCGGCGCGCGGGCGGCAGCGGCGGGGCCGGCGGCAACCTGCTGGACACCATGATGTCCAGCGACCACCTGGTCTCCGACGAGGACCTGCGCGACCAGGTGCTGACCATCGTGATGGCCGGCCACGAGACCACCGCCAAGTCCCTGACCTGGACGCTCTACCTGCTCGACCGCCACCCCGAGGAGCTGGCCAAGGTCCGCGAGGAGGTCGACCGCGTGCTCGGCGGCCGCCCGCCGACCGCCGCCGACCTCCAGGACCTCCCGGCCTGCCGGCGGGCAATCCAGGAGGCGATGCGGCTCTACCCGCCGGTCTGGCTGATCTCCCGCCGGGCCGCCGGCCCCGACGTCATCGGCGGGTACGAGGTCGAGCCCGGCACCCTGGTCTGCGTCAGCCAGTGGGTGCTGCACCGCCACCCCGACTACTGGGACCGGCCGGACGCGTACCGACCGGACCGCTTCGACGGCGCCGACCTCCCCAGCCACCTCTACCTGCCGTTCGGCGGCGGCGACCGGATCTGCGTCGGGCAGCACTTCGCGATGCTGGAGGCCGTCCTGGTGCTCGCCTCCCTGCTCCAGTCGGTCCGGCTGGAACTGGTCGAGGGCTTCCCGGTCGAACCCGAGGCCCTGGTCACCCTCCGCCCCAAGCACGGCATGACGATGATCGCGAGGCCCCGATGAGCACAGCTGTACGTCCTGTCGGCGGGTCCTACGACCCCGCCCGCACCACCGGCGGCGGCCTGACCGCCGAGCTCGACAGGCTGGAGGCGCAGGCCGCGCTCTCCTTCCCCGAGGAACTGCGCATCCTGCGCGAGCTGGGCATGGACGGCGGCACCGTGCTCGAACTCGGTGCCGGGCCGGGCGCGGTGACCCGACGGCTGCGCGCCGCGCTGCCCGCCGGCACCACCCTGGTCGCCGCCGACATCGACGGCGAACTGCTCGCCCACGCGGCCGGGCCCGACGTGACCCTGCTGGTCGCCGACGGCGCCGACCTGCCGCTGCCGGACGCCAGCGTGGACTTCGTCCTGCTCCGCTACGTCCTCCAGCACGTCCCCGACCCCGTCGCGGTGCTCGCCGAGGTCCGCCGGGTGCTGCGCCCCGGCGGCCGGGTCGCCTGCACCGAGGTCGACTCCGCGCTGTGGGGCGCCGCCGAGCCCTCGTACCCCGAACTCGCGGGCGTGCACGCCAAGATGGCCGCCGCCCAGCGCGCCGACGGCGGTGACCGCTCGATCGGGCGCCGACTCCCCCGGTTGCTGCGCGCGGCCGGTTTCGAGGAGGTCGTGCTGCGCCCGTTCGCCACCACCAACGACGACCACCCCACCGACGCCTTCGCCCCGCAGCTGGGCCCGCAGCGGCTGGAGCCGCTGGTGGCCCGGGGCCTCCTCTCCCTGGCCGAGCTCGCCCTCGCCGCGGACCGCTGGAACCGCTTCCGGTCGGACCCCGACGCCTGGGTGATGCTGCTCGGCCTCACCGCCGCCGCGACCGCACCCGCGGGCCGCGGACCGCAGGAAACCGCAACCGCCTGACGGCAGCACCCCTCCCGGAAAGGAAACACCTTCATGCACCCCAAGGTGAAGATCTTCATCACCATCTTCTGCTACATCAGCGCCGTCGCCGGCCTGGTCACCGCCGTGATGGACGCCAGCCAGAAGCCCGCCGACACCACCTCCGCGGTGGTCGCCGGCGTGCTGGGCGTGGCCTTCCTGCTGGGCGGCCTGGCACTGACCCGGAAGCCGCGCTACTGACGGTGGTGTCGACGCCCGGTGACTTAGCAGCGACAACGGGTCGGGGGGTAAGGCTTCGAAAGCCTTACCCCCCGACCCGTTCCGTCCCGGATCCCGCTTGTCGGATCCCGCCTACCGGCTCTTGCGCAGCGGGTTGATCACCCCGAACGCCCCGGTCAGCGTGGACGGGTCGACGAAGGAGCCGCCCGGCCCGTGGGTCCGGCGGAAGTTGTCGACCAGCCCGGCGAACGACGGGTCCACCTTCGCCCGGTACGCGGCCAGCATGTTGACCCGCTCCGGTGTGGAGAGCTCCTGCTCGGCGCGCATCTGGTGGCTGCGCGACAGGTGGTACATGCCCTCGACGGTGTAGCCGGCGTCCAGCCAGCCCTGCCACAGCGCGTCGCGGTCCGCCTCCTGCCCGGCGAAGTACTCCAGGGCGCGCGGTCGCGGCTCGGTCGGTGCCGCGACGGCCGGCACCGGCTCGGACCGCAGCTCGACCCGGCGCCCGCACAGGTAGAGCACCGAAACTCCCTTGCGGACACAGAAATTGAGCGCCTGCGCGGCCTGGTCGACGACCGCCTCGGCCTTGTCGTTGAGCGAGGTGTTGCACAGGATCGGCACCCCGGTCGCGGCCCGGAAGGCGTTCAGCGCCCGGTGCAGCGACGGGTTGGACCCGGCGGTGACGGTCTGGTGCCGGGCCGAACCGTCCAGGTGGACGATCGCGGGCACCAACTCCCGTACCTCCGGCCGGACCTGGACCGCCTCCAGCATGTACGGCGACTCACGGTCGGAGGCGAACCACTCGCCCGCGTGCTCGGCCATCACCATCGGTGCGACCGGCCGCCACCACTGGCGCCGCTTGTACTCGTTCAGCAGGTCCTTGACCTTCTGCGAGCGCGGGTCGCCGAGCAGGCTGCGGTGGCCCAGCGCGCGCGGCCCGAGCTCGGCCCGGCCGTCCACCCAGGCGATCACGCCGTCCGAGACATCGGCGACGAAGCGCTCGTCCTCGAAGTCCGTCACCGAGACGATCCACGGCGCGAACTCGGCCAGCGCCTCCTCGACGTCCAGGACGTCCCGGCCGTAGTACGGCGAGACGATCCGCAGTTCGGCCTCCTCCAGCGCACCGGCCCCGTACAGGCCGAGCAGGCCGAGGCCGATGCCCTGGCCGGAGTCGTTGGCGCACGGCGGGGTGGCCAGGCCCCTGAAACCGAAGCGGTCCATCAGCAGGGTGTTGGTCGGGCAGTTGAGCGCGTAGCCGCCGGTGGTGGCGAGGTGGGTGTCCTCGGCGCGGATGCCGCCGACCTCCAGCAGCCGCTCCACGTTGCGGATCGCGACGCCCTCGCAGCAGCGCTGGATGACCTTCATCACCGCGCTGCGCAGGTGGTCCTCGCGGCTGAGGGTGCCGTCCAGCTCCACGTCCGCGAGCTGCTGCTCGGCGGCGTCCACCACCGAGCGCACCAGGTCGTGCGCGGCCTTCCAGGGCTGGGTCGCGGAGCCGCCGAAGAAGGTGACGTCGGCGATCGCGGCCTCGGCGTCGAACTCGATCGCGGCGGTCGAGGCCGAGGCGAGCGCCATCAGCGAGCCGGGCTCCAGCCCGAACACGGTCTCGGCCGCGGTGTACAGCGGGCCGGGCGACTCCACCGGCTCGAAGGTGATCCGGCCCTGCTTCACCACGCAGCCGGCGTACCAGTAGGTGTTGGGGCGGCTCTCCTGGGCGTAGTCGGGCAGCGCGTCGATCCCCAGACCGATGATCTGCCCGGTGCGGAACAGCGGGACGTCCCGCAGCACGCCGCTGAACAGGTGCGCCAGGCTGTGCAGCGGGAACTCCTCCGCGCCGGCCGGCTTCGGCACCGGCTGCGCCTTCGGCAGGCCCGGCGTGCCCCAGGTGGCGGTGATGTCGCCGAGGGTCAGCCCCTCCTCGGCCAGCAGCGCCGACAGGAAGGCCTCGGCCCGGCCCTCGGTGTAGAGCGGCCAGAAATGGTGCTTCTGCCCGCTGACCCGCTCCAGTTCCCAGACCCGGACCAGTTCGACGTCGCCCCCTTCGCGGCGCCACAGCGCGACATTCTGGTCGTGCCGGACCGAGAAGACCGCACCCGGCCCCGGCGGCGTGAGATAGGCGGAAAGGAAATGCTCGGCCACGGTTACCTCTTTTTCCTCGGTCTGCCAGGTTCTGTCAGGACGAGGTATTTCCGGCCCGTACGCGGGGGGATTTCCCGCACCCCGCCAGGGCCGGCCGCCTGCCCCCGGCGCCAGCGACTACCCGGTCATTCGACCACGCGTGCGGACGCCCGGTACATACTGAAATCCCCGTTTACGCACGTCCCGGCCGCCCGCATACGCATGCGCAGCGGGGCCGGGGCGGGGGCGGGTCGCGTGATCCGACGGCGCTTTTGACAACCTACTTCGCCGTCCTCGACCACCACACCCACGCCCGCGCCACCAAGGCCCCGGCCCCCACCCCGGCCCCCACCCCGGCCCCGGCCCCGGCCCAGCGCACCCCCGCCCTCGCCACCGCCCTCGCCACCGAGAGCTGACCGCGAACGGATCGGGCCCCGTCGGTGGCTGTACCACTGACCGGGGCCCGATCCGCCGGGAGGACACCTGCGGGGCCTCAGGCGCGCGCGCCCGCCTTCGCGTCGTGCTCGGCGAAGAACTCGTCGGCGATCGCCCGCGTGCGCGGCAGCTCGGCGACCGGCTCGCCGACGACCCGGCCCGCGAGCTCGCCGGCCAGCCGGACCACGTCCTCCCGCAGCTCGGCCTCGGCCAGCACCCGGCCGGCCTCCAGCTGGACCTTGGCCTCCGCCAGCATCCGGTCCCGCAGCTCCTGCCCCTCGGCCCGCAGCTGCGCGATCAGCGCCGCCCCCTCCTCGGTCGCGGTCTGCCGGATCAGCGCCGCCTCGTGCCGGGCCGCGGCGAGTTCCGCCTGGAACTCCTCGTACACGCGCTGGGCCTCCGCCCGCGCCTCCTCAGCCCGCTCGACACCACCCTCGGTGGCATCCCGGCGCTCGGCCAGGGTCTTCTCGATGCGCGGCAGCAGCAGCGCCCCGAGAACCCCGAATATCAGAAAGAAACAGACAAGTCCGACGACGAGCTGGGCAGTATCTGGCTTCAAAGGTCCCATGGCATCAAGATAGTTGAGTCCCAGTCACCCAACTCCGCCGGGTACCCGGCTGCCCCGGAAACGACGAAAGGGCGCCCTCCCCGATGGGAGAACGCCCAGGTCGGACGTTGCTGCCGCAGGGTCCGCTCACGCATCGCTCACACAGCTCGGCTCTGGCCGAGCGTCTGAACCACACCATCCTGGCCAGGCAGGGCACGAAACTGCTGCGGCTGAGTGACAAGGGTGCGGCTCCCCGAGGATGTTCACGATGTGATGAGTCGACTCCTCTTAACTTCTTCTGACACCCGACTGTGTCTCCCAGCAGGCGGTTGCCTGCGTCCGCCGCCCATGGAGGTCATTGGATGAATCTTCGACCGTGGGTCGCAGCGTCGCTGGCAGGTGCGGCTATCGCCCTTGCGTCTGCGCCTACGGGCGTCGCCGCGCAGACGCCCACACGGCACGCGTCCGGCTTCCCGTGGCTCCAGGAAAGGGAAGGGGACGAGGAAGGGGAAAGGGAAGGGGAAGGGGAAGGACGCCACCATCACCACAATCCCTGGCGCCACTGCTTCAGTCCCCGCCGTGTCGTACTCATCGACCGAAACTTCAGGGCGATTCTGACCAACAGCCGGCGCGGGCCGGAGGCTCTCGTTCTCCAGGGGTCCCCGTCATCCTCGTCCGCGCCGCCGGAAGCACCATGGAACAACTTCACTGTTTCAACGTATATGGACGTGAATTATCCCACCCAGACCAGCAACCAGTACGAGTTCAAGATTCATGGCTTTTTCAGGGAGCACCCGGTCTTCGTGGTGAAGGCCTTCGACCGCCACGAGCGAGTCTTCCCCTTCCCCGCCGCCCACTGCGTCGACGGCTGGGACGACGACCACCACGACGGCGACCGCGGCGACCATGCCCGTCCGCACGATGGTGAAGCTGCCGACGGGGGTGGCCCGTCCGGCGCCCCGTCGCCCCAGGAAGGGGACCACCATCAAAACGGCCAGCCTGCGCCGGAGGCTCTCGCCTCCGGGGGCACCAACCTCCCTCTTCCGCCTGATGATCCGGCTGCCGGTAGGAGCGCTGGTCGTCTGAGCGCGAAGCGCATCGGGATCGCGGCTGGCAGCTCGCTGCTGGTTCTCGGAGTGCTGGCTACGGCCTGGCTTCGCCGACGTCGTCGGCAGCGTGCCGCTCGGCCGGAACAGGAACCGGCAGCACCTTCGGCCCCTGACGTCACATCGCATCAGGAGCCTGATGCGCCGCCAGCCCAGCCGTACCAATAGCGAACGGCCGGCCTCCCCGGGGAGGCCGGCCCGGACTCCCCGGGACGGTGCCGCATCCATGCAGCACCGTCCCGCGGCCCACGTGGCCGCCGGCCAGGCGAGAACGTGGTCCTCCCGGCGGAACTGTCAGGAGGAACTGCTGCTTTCGGCAGCGTCCGGCGTGGCCGAGGAACTCGGGCGGGGGTCGTGGGGACAGATCCAGGCAGGGTTCTTGACCCCGTAGCTCAGGCCCCACTCCCTGTCACAGCCGCCCCAGTATGCTCCCACCCACCCGCAGTAGGGGCCGCCGTAGCTGTGACAGGGGCGCACTGAATCCTGCGGGCCCGGATTCGTGGAGAGTGCCCAGGACGATTCGGCCTTGCTCCACGAGGTGCCGGAGGCGCTGACCATGCGGACCCGCGTGGCATCGGACCCGTGGGACATCCGGCCCATGAAGAAGAGGGGCAGGCCAAAGGCTGAGGCGGAAGCCGCCACCGTTGCAGCAACGAGAGCGCAGCGGGTCAGGCGCATGACTTTTCCTCCTGGCTTTGTGGTCTGTGGCGGGTGTGGACGAACTCTGCGCACGAGCGCCGCCGCTGTGAGCACCGGAGTTGAACGTATGGTCTGGAAAACCCGCCGGCAGCCAGCGAACCGCCAATCAGGCGGCCTTGCTCCGGTTCTTCACTCGAAGGGTCTCGTCCCTTGAGACTCCACGATCACGCTCACGTCCGACACGGACACCAGCCTCCTCCCGGAGATCGACCGGGAGGTGTCCGAGGCCGCCGCACGACTGGTTCCCGGGCCCGTCAGACGGCAGTCGGCGGAACCGTCGGGCTTCACCTGCCCCCGGGAAAGCGAAAACGCCCCGACCGGCAAAACCGAGTCGGGGCGCTGAGTCGCAGGTCAGCGGGGGTAAGACCACCTCCGGGAAGAGTGGGCCACCAGGGGCTCGAACCCTGAACCTACGGATTAAAAGTCCGCAGCTCTGCCAATTGAGCTAGTGGCCCGCGGCCCTTGGTCCCGACTGGATCCCGGGGGTCCCGGGTGGGGAGGGCCACGGCGATCCTACCCGGTGGGGCCCAGGGCTCCGCCAGTGGATTGGGTGGGCGCGCCGGGTTCGTGGGGCGGGGCTTGAGGCGGGGTGTAGTGGGCGGCGCGGACCCGGCGCAGCCACGCTTCGGCGGGGCGCGGGTCGGGGGCGTCGGGCAGGACGCCCGGGCGGGCGAGGCGTTCGGCGGCGTCGGCGAGCAGGGGTTCGGCGGTCTCGGGGCGGTCGGCGATGCGTTCGCCGAGGTCACGGACGCGCTCGGGGTCGGGCAGCCGGATCAGGTGGTGGCCGGTCTCGTGCAGCCGGACGGCCTGTTCGACCAGCCGGACCAGGTGCCGGGCGTGCTTGGCGGCCCGGCGGCGGGTGACCGGGTCGCCGGTGTCGCGGGTCAGCAGCTTGCGGAACTGCTGGTCGGCGTAACCGAGATAGGCCTTGCGGACGGCCGGGCCGCTGAGGAAGGTCGAGCGGATCCCGATCAGTTCGCGACCGAGCGGGGTGGCGGTCTCGTACAGGTCCTCCGGCAGCCAGACGAGTTCGGAGGCGGTCGGGTTGCAGGACAGCGCCAGCCGGCACCACTTGGCGGCCTCGTGCAGGGTGACGTCCGGCGCGGTGGTGACGTGCGACTCGGCCGGGCGGTGCAGGCCGTGCAACTCCTCGGTGGGGGTGGCGAACAGGCCCAGCCGGTCGAGGTCGGAGCCGGCGTGGGCGAAGCCGTACGCGGTGGAGCCGACGATGCCGGACAGCAGGACGGTGCCGGGGGCGGAGAGCATGCGAAGGCTCCTCTCGAACGGACGGGCGGTACCGCCTGAGGTGTGCGAGCGGGTACCGCATCCTCTCCGGAGCGGGCCGCGCCGGGCGAGCGAATTCCGGTCCGGCGTCCGCCCGTCCGCCGATACTGGCCCCATGGAGCACGATCCGGAGCGCGGTCCCCGCGCGGAGAACCAGCCGGTGGGCCTCGGGAAGTTGCGGGCCTGGTGGTCGCACCGGCAGTGGCTGGACCGCCCGCGCACCGGGGCGTCCGCCGCCGAGGTGCTGGCCGCCACCGGCTGGGCCCGCTCGGTGGGCGGCGCGGCCCCGTACCTGGGCCTGTTCGCCCGGGCCGGGCTCGGGCGGGCGGCGGTGGACGCGGCGGTGGCCGCCCTGGAGGTGCACGAGCTGCCGTCCGCACGCGGCTGTACGTACGTGCTGCCGGCCGCCGACTTCGCGCTCGGCCTGGCGGTCGGCGCGGCCGCCCCGGCGGGTGAACTGGCCGCCGCGGAGAAGCACCTGGGGGTCAGCCGGGACGAGATCGAGCAGCTCTGCCTGGCCGTCGAGCGGGTGCTGACCGAGGGCGGGCCGCTGGACCCGACGACGATCCGGGAGGCGGTCGGCGACGCCGTCCGGCCGCTCGGCGAGGCGGGCCGGAAGCGTGGTGTGGCGACCACCCTGCCGTTCGCCCTAGGGCTGATGCAGTCGCGCGGCCGGATCCGCCGGGTGCCGGTCAACGGCCGCCTGGACCAGCAGCGTTACAGCTACGTCGGCTGGGACCAGCCGGTCCGCGGGGACGCCGTCGACCTCGCCCGCCGCTACTTCTCCTGGGCCGGCCCGGCCACCCTCAAACACTTCCGCTGGTTCTCCGGCTTCTCCGCCGCCACCGCCAGACGGGCCGTCGCCGAGGCCGGACTGGTCCCGCTCGCGCCCGGCTCGGAACTCCTGCTGCCGCCCGAACTCGCCGAGGAGTTCGCCGAGTTCAAGGCACCGACCGAACCGCACTACACCCTGCTGGCCGGCATCGACGGCATCCACCTGCTGCACCGCGACCTGTCCCGGCTGCTCGACCCGGCCGACGCCGCCCGCCGGCTGCCGGCCGGCAGGGCCGGGCGCACCTTCGGCGGTGAGACCGACCCGCAGACCCACCTGGTGCTCGACCGCGGCCGGATCGTCGGCCTGTGGGAGTACGACACCGAGCGGGCCGAGATCGTCCACCAGCTGTTCGTCCCGCCCGACGACGCGCTGCGCGGGGCGCTGGCCCGGACCGAGGCCTTCGTCCGGGACGAACTCGGCGACGCCCGCGGCTTCAGCCTGGACTCGCCGAGGAGCCGCGCACCGAAGATCGCGGCGCTGCGGGCGACGTCGCCGGGTGTCCGCGGCTGACTCTCCGGGTAGCCTACGGACCATGTCGACCACCAGCACCGACGAAGTCCTGATCGTCACCGGCGCCGGCCGCGGCATCGGCGCCGCCACCGCCCTGCTGGCCGCCCGCCGCGGCTACCGGGTCTGCGTCAACTACCGTGCGGACGAAGCCTCGGTCACCGCCGTGGTGGACGCGATCCGGGCCGAGGGCGGCACCGCTCTCGCCGTCCGGGCCGACGTCAGCCGCACCGCCGAGGTGGAGCGGCTGTTCACCACCGTGGACACCGAACTCGGCGAGCTCACCGGGCTGGTGAACAACGCGGGCACGCTGGAGAAGCAGTGCCGGCTGGAGGAGATCGACGAGGAGCGGCTGAACCGGATCTGGGCCGCCAACATCACCGGCCCGTTCCTCTGCGCCGCCCAGGCCGTCCGCCGGATGTCCACCCGCTACGGCGGGCGCGGCGGCGCGATCGTCAACGTCGGCTCGGCCGCCTCCCGGATCGGCTCGCCGAACGAGTACGTCGACTACGCGGCCGCCAAGGGCGCGGTGGACTCGATGACCCGCGGACTCGCGCTGGAGGTCGCGGCCGAGGGCATCCGGGTCAACACCGTCCGTCCGGGCCTGATCCACACCGACATCCACGCGCTCGGCGGCGAGCCGGGCCGGGTCGACCGGGTCGCGCCGGGCCTGCCGATGCAGCGCGGCGGACGGCCGGAGGAGGTCGCCGAGGCGATCCTCTTCCTGCTCTCCCCGGCCGCCTCGTACACCACGGGCGCGTTCCTGGAGGTCTCCGGCGGGCGCTGAGGCCCCCGCCGGGGCGCCGGGTTCCCCGGGGGGCCGCGTTCCCCGGGGCGGGGCTTCAGCGGACCGCCCCCTCCGGTTTCCTTCCGCCGGTCCGTCCGCGCCCGTACGGTGTAGGCCATGACCGACGCCTTCATCGACATCGCCGGTGTGCGCAACTTCCGTGACGCGGGCGGGATCGGCGCCCTCCGCCGGGGTGTGCTGTACCGCTCCGGGTCCTTCCACACGCTCACCGAGGAGGGCGCCCGGAAGCTCAAGGACCTCGGCCTGCGGACGGTGATCGACCTACGCAGCCCGTTCGAGCTGGAGGTCTGGCCGGACCAGCGGCACGGCCTCGACCACGAGTCCCTCAACCTGCCGACCCTGCCCGCCAACCGCGAGGACGTCGACCGGCCCTGGCCCGAGGACCAGGCCGCCCTCTACACCTTCATGCCGGAGACCGCCGGGCCCTCGCTCACCGCGGTCATCCGCCGCCTGGCCGCCCCGGAGGCGCTGCCGGTGGTCGTGCACTGCGCGGTCGGCAAGGACCGCACCGGCCTCACCGTCGCCGTCCTGCAGTCCCTGCTGGGCGCCTCCGACGCCGACATCACCGCCGACTTCCTGCGCTCCAACGTCGGCCTCGGCCTGGACAGGGGCCCCGTCCCGTACATCGACGAGACCGGCACCGAGCGGGTCTCCCGCCCGATCAGCGCCGAACTCATCGCCTCCTCCCTCGGCTGGATCCGCACCCACCACGGCACCGTCCCGGCCTACCTGCAAACCCACGGCGTCACCGAGGCCGAACTGGACGCCCTGCACGCCAACCTCTCGGCCTGACGGCGGCGAGGACTCCGCTACTGGCGCTCGAAGCGCCACCACTGGGTCGGCGCGTCGACGTCCTCCCACTGCTGGACGCCCGCGTCCGGCTCCGCCGAGACGGTCAGCGGCTTGCCGCTGATGAAGCTGGTGACGGTGTACGTCCCCGGCGCGTCGACGTGGGCCTCCAGCAGCCACTCCTGGGCGCCGAAGGCGTTGGCGGACCACTGCTGGACCGGGACTCCGTCGTCCGGGGAGGCGCCGGTGACGTCCAGGCGCTTGCCGCTGGCGGCGTTCTCGATGTGGAACA
Organism: Kitasatospora sp. NPDC001159; assembly: GCF_053598235.1. NCBI lineage: Bacteria > Bacillati > Actinomycetota > Actinomycetes > Kitasatosporales > Streptomycetaceae > Kitasatospora > Kitasatospora sp. NPDC001159. The sequence continues at coordinate 31,008 of NZ_JBSFJV010000015.1, read as the reverse complement.
GCGCGCCACCCGGATGGACGGCGGTGAGCTGCCAGAGCTGGGTGTCGGAGCCGTCGTCCGCGCCCACCCGGATGCGGGCGCCGCTGCGCCGGGAGGCCCCGGCGACCTCCAGCAGCAGACCGCCGCCGACGTTGCGGATCCGGTAGCGGCCGTCGGTGATCGCGGGGTCGGCCGCGCTGTCGGTCGCGCGGCCAGTCACTCGGTCAGTCGCTCGGTCAGTCATGTCCGAAGTCTCCCACCGGGCGCCGACAGGCGGCCTCGTGTCCGAATACAGCCGCCAGCACCGCCACCACGGCACCCACCTGGGCCGGCGCCGAGACGTCGGTGCCCAGCGGGACGGTCGCCGCGACCGCGACCGCGCCGAGCAGCCGGGGCAGGTTGGGGCCCAGGTCGAAGAAGCGGCGCACGGCCGTGTTCACCACCAGGTACAGCGTGACGCCCCCGGCCAGCGCGCAGGCCTGCGGGAGGGTCATCGCGGCGCCGGGGTGGGCGGCCGCCGACTTCACCCCGGCGGCGAACAGCAACACGCCGAGCAGCAGCCCGAAGTGGCCGAGGTAGTAGACGGTGACGGCGGCCCGGTTGCGGTCGGCGGAGGGCAGCGCGGCCATGTGGTGCTCGGCGCGCGCATCGTCGTCGTGCCCGAAGTACGCCCACCAGAGCCCGACGCAGACGGTCAGGCTGAGCAGCGCGACCGCGATCAGCGCGGGCCCGAGCCCGGTCGTCCCGGTGCCGGCCCCGATGGCGATCACCGACTCGCCGAAGGCGATGATCACGATCAGCCCGTGGCGCTCCACGAAGTGGTCCGCGCGCAGCCGGAACTCGGGCAGCCGGTCCACCTTCGGGGTGACGAACTGCATCGCGAAGGCCGCTACCCAGAAGCCGAGTTGGACCGTCCCGGTGAGATAGCCGCCGACCACCACCAGCGCGGCGACGACCAGGTTGGACGCGCCCATCCGCAGCACCGCGGCGGGCGTCACCCCGGCGGCGATGAACATCCCGGTGTGCAGGGCGACCACCAGCAGGTACGCCCAGCCGAAGGCGGCACCGCTGCCCTCGAAGGCGTGCGGCACGGACAGCGCGATCACCAGGAAGGCGCCCATCGCGAGCATCAGCAGCCCGCGCCGCCCGTGGGTGCGCGGCGGCATCGCGTTGGTCAGCCATATGAAGGCGTCGTACATCCACCAGATCACCCCGAGCATCACCAGCACCTGGGCGAAGCCGTCGAGGGTGAGGTGGTGGACCAGGCTGCCGGTGAGCTGGGTGATGGTGAAGACGAAGACGAGGTCCAGGAAGAGTTCCAGCGGCGCCACCTTCAGGGCCGGCTCGGCAGCTTCATGGGGTACATGGGCCTCGGGTGCCCCATGGACACCGCGAGCATCAGGAGAAACGGGGGACGCGGTCACCGCGCGAGTATCCGTCATCGTCGCCGAGCGCGCGGGCGTTTCCGGTGGACGGGCTCCGCCGCCTATGCTGCGGCAAATGTCCACCGAGCAGAATCCAGAGCTGAACCCCGCGCAGAACGCGGATCAGACCGTCAGTCAGTTCCCGTCGCAGCGTCAGCAGACCACCCTCCTCGATGCGGTGGCCGAGCTGGAGGCGGTGGTCGAGGCCGGGGCCGACGAGGACTTCGGCCCCGCCCTGGGCCTGGTCGGCGGGCTGTTCGGCCCGGCCGAGCCAGCCGAGCGGCAGGCCGCCGGGCCCCGGCTGGCCGCGCTGCTCCCGGACGCCCCGCCGTTCCCCCGGGCGCACCTGGCGATGGTGGTGGGTGCCTGCGTGGAGTACGGCGCCGACCCGGTGGCCTGCGCCGGCCCGGTGCTGGCCGGCCTGCGCGGGGCGCTGACCGGCGCCCAGCGGCTGGTCGAGCGCTGGGCGCAGACCGGCGGCGGCCCGCTGCCGGACTGGGATGAGGACGATCCGGCCGAGGCACACGCCCGGATCGAGGACCCGGCGCACCTCGACGAGTGGCACGCGCACCTGGCCGTGATCGCCTGGTGGACGCTGCACCTGTGGCAGCGGGCCGCCTGGGCGGTCTACTCCCACGCCCCGGTCCGGGCCGAGGCCCGCGCCTCCGGCGTCACCGAGGTGCTGCTGGAGCTGGCCGGCCGGTACGAGGGCGAGCAGCACGACCTCAAGGGCCTCACCTACCTGGCGCAGATGCTCGACGACGAGCCGCTGCTGGTGCTCGACCGCCCCACCGGCACCGGCTACCTGCTGCGGATGAGCGGCCTGAGCGACACCTTCCAGCTGCACACCCTGCTCGCCGACGTGCTGATCGGCGGCGGCCACCTGCCCGGCGCCCCGCAGGACCCGGAGGTGGTGGCGCTGGCCCGGACCGAGTTCCTGGACGGCCGCCGGCTGATCGCGACCGGCGCCTTCAACCTGGTCGCGCCGGACGGCTCCTGGCTCTGGAACGAGGGGACACCCGCCGACATCCCGGTGCTGGACGGCGTGCGCACCCTGGTGCTGGAGCCGCTGCCGTACGAGCGCAGCTGGTCGGCCGGGCGGTTCATCCAGGAGGTCCCGGGCGACCTGCGGCTGGAGCGGGTGCTCGACCCGGCGGAGGCGGCGCGGCTGCTGGCCCGGATGGTGCCGGGGATGTCCGTGGTGGGGGCGTTCGGGTAGGAGGCACCGGACGGCCGCGCTGTTCGCCGGGTTATGGTCGGAATCCGGTGCACGCCCCAAGGAGTGGAGTCGACGATGGCGAAGGTCCCGAACGCGCTCGCGGCCGCCGCGCCCGCCGCGCTGACCGCGGCGAGCGGTCTGGTCGGCGGTTACGGCGTCGCCCGCTGGAGCGGCCGGCGTGAGCTGGGTGGCGCCGTGCTGGCGGTGGCCGGTGCCGGCGCGGCCGCGCAGTGGCGCCGGAGCGCGGGCACGGCCACCGCGGCGGCGCTGACCGGCCTGTACGTGGCGGCCTTCGGCGGCTCGCACCCGCTGGCGAAGCGGATCGGCGCCTGGCCGTCCGTCTTCGCCGTCACGGGTGTGGTCGCGGCCGCCTCCACGGCCGCGACGGTGCTGGCCACCCGCAAGCGGTAGCTCAGGAGGGCACGGAGGGCACCACTGCCGCGCCGAACCGGGCCTCGAAGGCGGCCCGGTTCGCCGAGACCGGTGAGCGGTCCCAGACCGCGAACACCACCTGGTCGAAGGCGGCCCCGTACCGCTTCAGCGCGCCCTCGAAGGCATCGGCGACCTCCGCCGGGTCGTTGCGGAACACCCCGCAGCCCCAGGCGCCGAGCACCAGGGCGCGGACCTCGTGCCGGGCCGCCGCCGCGAGCACCCGGACGGCCCGCTCGGCGAGCACGCCGCGGACGTTCGTCCCGGGCGAACGCCGTTCCAGCTGACCGGCGTTGGGCGCGGGCGAGGTCAGGAAAGTGACCGGGTACGGCCGGGCCAGCAGGGCGCCGCGCCCGTCCCGGATCACCGGGACCCCCGGCGAGACGATCACCCGGTGGCTGTACCGCAGGTCGGTCGAGGCCCGGTGCGCCTCGTAGTAGTCGGGCGCCTCCAGCAGGCAGGAGTACAGCAGCGCGCTGCGGCACAGGTCCTCCTCCTGGGCGCGGGCGCCGCGCAGGTAGCCGCCGCCGGGATTGCGCGCGGAGGCGAAGTTCAGCACCCCGACCGGCCCGGCGCCGGCCGCGACCAGCCGCCGGGCGGCCTGGATGCTCCCCTCGGCCGTCACCTCGATCCGCCCGGACGCCGGCCCCGGCCCCGGTTCGGCGGAGACGAGCAGCCTGTCCAGTGCCTGCGGCGCGTACGACACCGTGCCGGCCTTCGCCGCCGTCAACTGCTCCCCCACCTGCACGAGTTCGCCCCCGGCCGTCCGGTAGCTCCCCCGCTCGGCGATCTCCTCGTTCACCCGTGCCACTTCATGCAGTCTGCTGCTCATGGTCGTGACGCTACGGGACTACCGCCATGCCGCGCCACAGGTTATTCTCACTTCCAGAACAACACCTCGGGGGGGCGCACACGCAGAGGTGTTGGGGGGGTATCGGGGGAACGCGAAGGGCCCGCTCCGGGGGACGGAGCGGGCCCTTCGTGTGTTCAGGTCAGTCAGCCCGACCGGCGGTCAACCACCGGCCGTACGACATCAGTTCTTCCAGCGCGGCTTGCGGTCGTCGCGGTTGAAGCCGCCGCGGTCACGGTCGCCGAAGCCGCCGCGGTCACGGTTGAAGCCACCGCGGTCGGCCTGCGGACGGCCGCCGGAGCGGTGGTCGTCGCGGCGCGAGAACGGACGGCTGCTGCCGCCGCGCTCGTCGCGGTCCCGGCCGAAGGACGGGCGGTCACCGAAGGAGCGGGCCGGACGGTCGCCGAAGGATCGGCCGCCGCGGTCGTCACGGTCCCGGTTGAAGCCGCCGGAACGACGCTCGTCACGGTCGAAACCGCCCGAGCGACGGTCATCACGGTCACGGCCGGCGAAGCCGCCCGAACGACGGTCGTCACGGTCCCGGTTGAAGCCGCCGGAACGACGCTCGTCACGGTCGAAACCGCCCGAGCGACGGTCATCACGGTCACGGCCGGCGAAGCCGCCCGAACGACGGTCGTCACGGTCCCGGTTGAAGCCGCCCGAACGACGCTCGTCACGGTCGAAACCGCCCGAGCGACGGTCATCACGGTCACGGCCGGCGAAGCCGCCCGAACGACGGTCGTCACGGTCCCGGTTGAAGCCGCCCGAACGACGCTCGTCACGGTCCCGGTCCCGGTCGCGGTCCCGGTCACGCGCGAAGGCCGGACGCTCGGTGCGCGCCTCGCGGTACGACGGGGTGCGCTCCTCCGTCTGCGGCGCGGCCGCGGCGGGGGCGGCCTCAGCGGCGGCCGGGGTCTCGGGGGCGGCCTGCTCGCCCGCCTCGTCGGCGGCCGGGGCCTCGTCCTCGATGCCCAGCTCGGCCCGCTCGCGCGCCGCACGGGCGGCCAGGCGGTCGGCCTCCTCGCGCAGCTCGGTGGCGCGGCGCTGCGCGCGCTCCAGCTGGCGGGTCATGTCGGCGAGCTCGCGCTCGGCGGCACCGGCGATGTTGGCGGCGCTCTCGGCCTGCACCTCGGTGAGCGAGCGGGCGCCGGTGATCCGGGCGACCTCGGCGTCGAAGGCGTGGTCCAGGATGTGGCGGCTGGCGTCGACGCCCGCGTCCTCCATCAGGCGGAAGACGCCACGGCGCTGGTGCGGCAGCACCAGGGTGACGACAGCGCCGGAGCGCCCGGCCCGCGCGGTGCGACCGGAGCGGTGCAGGTAGTCCTTGTGGTCGCCGGCCGGGTCCACGTTGAGGACCAGGTCGATGCCGTCGACGTGGATGCCGCGGGCGGCGACGTCGGTGGCGACGACGACGTTGACGTAGCCGTCCTTGAAGTCCCCGAGGACGCGGGTGCGGGCGCCCTGGGTCATGCCGCCGTGCAGCGCGTCGGCCTTCACGCCGGCCTCGATCAGCTGCTCGGCGACGCGGTCGGCGCCCATCTGGGTGCGGACGAAGATGATCGTGCGGCCCTTGCGGGCGGCGATCGCGTTGGTGATCGGCGCCTTGTCCTTGGGCTTCACCACGAGGATGTGGTGGGTCATGGTGGTGACCGCGCCAGCCGACGGGTCGACCTCGTGGGTGACCGGGCTCTTCAGGTAGCGCTTGACCAGGGTGTCGATCTCGTTCTCCAGGGTGGCGGAGAACAGCAGGCGCTGGCCGCCGGCCGGCACCTGGTCGAGGATCTCGGTGACCTCGGGCAGGAAGCCCATGTCGGCCATCTGGTCGGCCTCGTCGAGCACGACGGTCTGGACGTCGGCCAGCTTGGCCGAGCCGCGGTTGATCAGGTCGCGCAGGCGGCCCGGGGTGGCGACCAGAATGTCGACGCCGCGCTCCAGCGCGTAGATCTGGTTCGACATCGAGGTGCCGCCGCAGACGACCTTGAGCTTGAGCCCGAGCACCGAGCCGAACGGCTCCAGGGCGTCGGCCACCTGCATGGCCAGCTCACGGGTCGGGACGAGGATCAGGCCGCGCGGGTGCTTGGGCTTGGTGCGCTCGCCGTCGGCGAGGCGGGTCAGCAGCGGCAGGCCAAAGCTGAGGGTCTTGCCGGAGCCGGTACGGCCACGGCCCAGTACGTCCTTGCCGGCCAGGGCGTCCGGGATGGTCGCGGCCTGGATCGGGAACGGGGTGGTGACGCCGCGCTTGGCGAGGGCGCGCACGACGTCGTCGTGCAGGCCCAGGTCGCCGAAGGTGACGGTGGGCTCGACGACCTCCTCGGCCTCGACGGCGTCGGTGTTCAGCTCGACGTCGGCGGCCTCGACGGCTTCGGTGGTGGGGGCGGTGGTGTCGGTGACATCGGCGGCGGACTCGCTCGCAGGCATGGCGAAGCGGGCGTCGTCAACGAGAGACATGCAAAACCTTCCGGAAGTGGCACGCGCCAAAGTCCGGGGTTCTGTTTCACAACCGCCTCTATGCGGTCAGCCACGGATCGCCGGAACGCGCCAAGGGCGCCGATGGGAATGGGGCGCCAGTCAAATGAATCAAACGAACGATCTACCACCATAGAGGACCCGAGGGATCGGAGGCAAATGCCCTGGCCAGACCGCTACTGCCCACCCGCACGGGGGCTCGGGGCCGAGGAACCGGAGCTTCCCGAGGAGGGCTGGGGGCCCGGCGGGACGGTCGCGGCTGGCGTGGTGTGTCCCGGCTCGGGGGAGCTGGACGGGCGGCTGCTCGGGGTGGCCGACGGGGTCCCGGCCGAGCCGCCGGAGCGGCCCTCGCCGGTGCCGCCCGTACCGCCGGGGCCCGCGGTGCCGCCGGTACCGGTCGAGGTGCCGCCGCCCGGGTGTGGCGCGGGGCTCTGATTCCCGCCCCCCGTCGAGCTGTTGGCGCCCGGCGCGTTCTCGGGAGTGCCCGCCCCCGGCACCGGGACCACGCCGGCGACCGCGCCGTTCGCACCGGGCGCGACCTCGCCCGCCATGGTGGCCGTGGCCCCCACGGGCGCGTTCTCCGACTGCAGGCCCCCCTGGCGCTCCGGGCGCCCCGAGGCCCCACCCGGGTGCCCGGCGGTCGGCGAGGCCGAGGGCCCGCCCGTCGCGCCCGGCTTGCCCGCCGGACCGGCCTGCCCGACCGGTGCCACCCCGCCGTGCTTCTCCTCCGCCGCCGGACCGACCGACATGCAGCCGGTCAGCCCCAGCCCGGCCACCGCCAGCACCGCCGCCGCCCGTACCGCGCGCGACCGCCGGACCGCCGGCTCCCGTGTCTCCCGCACCGGCGCGGCCACCCGCACCCGCACCGCCCGCACCGCCCGCACCGAAGCCACCGAGCTCCCTCTCTGCCACCCCACCCGGGCCGCCCACTGGCGCGCGGCCGCTCTTTCGGTGCCCAACGCGCGCCGGGTACGGCGGGACACGGGCCGCAGGGCAGTTCCCGGCGCCTCCCGATCACCCCCGGGCCGGGGCCCGGCCGGGCCCGCTCAGCCCCAGAGCGCCGAGGCCAGCTCCGCGCCCGCGTACACCGCGGTCAGACCGGCCGCCAGGCTGCCGGCCACGTTCGCCACCGCGTACCGCCCGGCGCCGGACTCGGCCAGCCGCAGGGTCTCGTACGAGAAGGTCGAGTAGGTGGTCAGCGCCCCGCAGAAGCCCGTCCCGACCAGCAGCTGGACGTGCGAGGAGGCCGCCCCGGCCGCCACCGCGCCGGTCAGCAGGCCGAGCACCAGGCAGCCGAACACGTTCACCGTGAAGGTGCCCCACGGGAACACCGAGTCGTGCCGGGACTGCACCGCCCGGTCGGTCAGGTACCGCAGCGGCGCGCCGACCACCGCGCCCGCCACCACCAGCAGCCAGTTCACTCCGTTCCCCCGCCCCGGCCAGCCCTACGGCCCGTGTACCGGACGACCTCGCAGTGGTCCAGCACCACCAGCCCCTCGGCCACCAGCTCCTCCAGCTGCGGCAGGAACGCCCGCACCCGCTCCTCCTCGTCCACGATCACCACCGCCACCGGCAGGTCCTCGCTCAGCGACAGCAGCCGCGCCGTGTGCACCAGCGACGAGGCGCCGAACCCCTCGATCCCCCGAAACACGCTCGCCCCGGCCAGCCCGGCCGCCCGCGCCCGGTGCACGATCTCGCTGTACAGCGGGCGGTGGTGCCACGTGTCGCTCTCGCCCACCAGCACGGTCAGCCGCAGCGCCGGCCCGCTCAGCCGGCTCACCGGACACCCCCGACACGGACCGGACGGCGGATCAGACGCCGGGTCAGCACCGCCGCCGCCCACACCGCGCCGAGCGCGCCCAGCAGGGTCAGCCCCAGGTACGCCAGCCCGGGCCCGAACCGCCCCGCCTCCAGCAGCCGGCGGATGTCCACCGAGTAGGTCGAGAAGGTGGTGAACCCGCCCAGCACCCCGGTGCCGAAGAACGGCCGCAGCAGCGGATGCGCCGGCCGCCCCTCGGTGATCGCCACCAGGAACACCCCGATCACCGCGCAGCCGACCACGTTGATCAGCAGCGTCGTCCACGGGAACGCCGTCGGCCCGGTCTCCCAGCCGAGCCCGGCCGCGTACCGCGCCACCGCCCCGATCGCGCCGCCCACCGCGACCACCGCCACCGCCGGCCCCTGCCCGCGCGGCACCGGCGGACGACCGCGCACCGCCGCGGGCGGCGGACCGGTCCGCGCCGGCCCCTCCGCGGTGTCGTCCAACGCATCCTCCGAGGTCGCCATAGCCCCATCAAACACCGGCGCCCGCTGCCTGGCACACCGTCACCCCAGACCCGACAATGATCCGGTGGAGATGACCCGGGAAGAGTTCGAGACGCTGGTCAGCGACGCCCTGGACCAGATTCCCCCGCAGCTCGCCGCCATGATGGACAACGTCGCGGTCTTCGTCGAGGACGAACCCGATCCCGGCGACCCGGAACTCCTCGGCCTCTACGAGGGCACCCCGCTCACCGAGCGCGGCGAGTGGTACGCCGGCGTGCTGCCCGACCGCATCCTGATCTACCGCGGCCCCACCCTGCGCCACTGCGAGACCCGCGAGCAGGTGGTCGAGGAGGTCCGCACCACCGTCATCCACGAGGTCGCCCACCACTTCGGCTTCGACGACCACGAGCTCGACGAACTCGGCTGGTCCTGACCCCCCACCGAGGCCCTGCCCCCCACCCGGCCCAAACCCGTTTTGGCGATCCGCCCGGCATCCCATATGCTTCTCGACGTCCCCGAACGCTGGAAACAGCGGGACAGGCCGCAAGCCCTCATCGTCTAGTGGCCCAGGACGCCGCCCTTTCAAGGCGGTAGCACGGGTTCGAATCCCGTTGGGGGCACGCAGTACCGTAGTAAAGTGCAGTGCCGCAAGACCTTAGTGGTTCGCCACTACAAGGTCCCGTGGAGCAGTTGGTTAGCTCGCCACCCTGTCAAGGTGGAGGTCGCGGGTTCAAGTCCCGTCGGGATCGCTCGTCTCGCAAGAGACGGTGCAGTACGGCCAGGTAGCTCAGTTGGTACGAGCGTCCGCCTGAAAAGCGGAAGGTCGCCGGTTCGACCCCGGCCCTGGCCACATCGCCTGAACAGGCACGATGCCCTCGAAGCAGCTCGCTTCGGGGGCATTTTCGCGTCGTTTGACGCCAACGGCACGGCGGACGGTCAGACCTCCAGAGCAATAGCGCTGAATTCAAGGCCGAGCAGCGCTACTATGCATGCATGGCTACTGTGCAGATCAGGAACCTGAACGACGAGGCCTACGCGATACTGCGTCGGCGCGCAGACGAGTCGGGACGATCGCTGCAGGAGTACCTCCGGCTACGACTCGAGGAGGATGCTGCGCAACCGACCGTCGAGGAGGTGTTGACCACCGCCCGCGAGAACCTGTCGAGCAGTGTCTCGATGGCCGACATCCTCGCCGCACAGCGGGAGGGCCGGGGCGAGTGATCGTCGTCGACAACTCGGTGCTCGTGGCCGCGCTGGTTGATCGGGGTCCGGTCGGGAAGGCCTGCGCGAGCCGGATTTCGGGAGAACGCCTCGCCGCCCCGGCGCTGATCGACATCGAGGCCACGAGTGCCATCCGAGGACTTCTGCTCGGCCGAAAGATCGAGTTCGCCGACGCGGATCGCGCGCTTCGGCTGTTGCCTTCACTGCCGATTCAGCGAGCCCAGCACACGGAGCTCCTGCCGCGGATCTGGGAACTCCGAGGCAACTTCACCGCATATGACGCCGCGTATGTAGCCCTTGCCGAGCATCTGGGCGTACCCCTGGTCACTGGCGACGCCAAGCTGCAGCGAGGCTCCGGGGCGCGGTGCGTCATCGAAGTGATCAACTGACGGACGGGCGTCAGCCCCGCAGTGCCCGTTCGTCGAGTCGGCGCAGCAGGCCGGCAGGTGCTGGTACCGGTCGCGGAGTGCTGCGAGCCGCTGCCGGAACTCAAGGCCGCGCCCGACGTGGTCACAGGCGTCACGGAGCTCGACCAGGAGGGCCACGGCGACGTCGTAGCGGGCCGTCTGCTTACGGGCGACGTGGTTCTCGACCTCACGCCAGATCGCTTCCTCCTCGGCGGCCAGAGCGGTCAGCTTCTTCGCCCGTGCCTCGACTCGAACGCGCTCACCGCGCTGCCGGCGCTCAGTGGCTCGCGCGTGCGCGGCATCCAGCAGTTCTGCGGCTGAGCGCTGTCCCGGCACGGTCACAACAGACGGCTCGCCGAGCAGGCGGCGCAACAGTTCGGCTCCCAGGCGAGGCTCATCACCCAGTGCAAGGCGCAACAGGAGATCGTCCTTCTCCTTCTCGGGAAGCGCGGCGATCAGCGGCGTCAGCTCCTTCTTCCCGGGCCGCTTTCGAGGCGCGGGGGCGGGCGGGCTGGCCTGGGCGGCGACCGCCAGCAGGTCAGCGTCGACGCGCAGGAAGTCCGCGAGCGCCCGCTGCGGTGCGGTGAGCCGATCGAGCCCAGCCGGGACCAGGGGCTCGACCACTGCCTGGTAAGCCTCCTCGTCGTCGTCCTGGAGTGCCCAGGCGCCGATGCCGGACAGCCATGCGAGGTACAGGGCGCGGTGATCCCCGGAGGCCAGCTCGGCCCGAACCCCGGCGATGGCGCCGAGCGAGTCCTCGGCACCCTCGTCCCAGTCTCCGCTCTCGTCCTCACTGCGCAGGTCGAGGATGAGGTGGGTCTCGGTCGTCCATGCCTCGAAACACTCGTCGAAGCAGTACGGCTCCACCGCTCGCTGTGCGAGCTGTCCCTTGGGCACGCGCAGGATCACCTGGTGGGTGCCCCAGTTGGTCAGGTAGAGATGAGCGTCGTAGTACTGCTCCACCATCCGCCTGGGGTCGCCTCGGAAGTTGCCCCACTGGTATTCGTTGGTGAATCTGGTCGCGGTGATCCGGGCCCGAGTCGACAGCGATCGCAGTTCTTCCTGCTCCTCTCGAGTCAGCGGGCGGTCGATCGCCAGAAACTCGTAGTACTGGTACTCGCTCATCGCCGCGACCCTAGCGGGTCTGCCGATCCTCGATGATGGAATCCGTCAAGCCCAAGGCAGTCAGGAACCGATGATGGAATCCGAGCAGCCACGCACCGTCGAGCAGATCCGAGGTCTCGTCAGCTGGATCGGCGCGGGGCGCAAGCTCACCCAGACGGGCAAGGTCACCCTCGCGGATGCGCGAACCCTGGTCGCGCTCCTGGAGACCGGCGACACCATCGACCCGGCCATCGGTGACAGGACCTTCAAGACCAAGTCGAGCCAGGAGCTCCACCACCTGAACCTACTGGTGGAATGGGCCAAGGCGGCCCGGCTGCTGCGGGTCGTCGGCGGCCGTCTGGTGCCGGTCAAGAAGAACGCGCGCATGCTGGAGAACCCCGAGCTTATCCTCGACGCACTGTTCGAGGCCTTGCCGCGCATCAGCGAGGCGGTGCTCCCCTCCGGGTGGCTCGGCTCGATCTTCGCCGAGGAGTACCCGGCCGGGCTTCGGGTGCTGCTGACGAGCCTGTATGCCGCCGACGACCTGGTTCCCGAGCACGAGCTGCAGGCTGCGGTGTGGGACAAGGTCTCCGGGTTCTACGTCCTCGACGATCTTCCCGAGGACCGCCTCCGGCTGCTGCGCCGGAGCAACGACCGCGACGTGGACCGCGTCCTCGCGACGCTCCTCGGCCTCGGCTCGGTCCAGCACGTCGGCGACGCCGTCGCCCTCACCTCGCGGGGCCGTCAAGCCATGGCCCAGCTGCGCGGGGAAGCACGTCCCGGTGATCCCGTCTACCAGCTCCGCATCGAACTCGCCGATGTGGAACAGCCCGCTGTCTGGCGCCGCGTTCAGGTCCCCGCCGGATTCCGCCTCGACCGACTGCACCTGGTCATCCAGGCCGCCATGGGCTGGCAGAACTGCCATTTGCACGCGTTCGACGTGAAAGGCGTCAACTACGGCCATCCCTCTTCCGAACTCGACTTCGTCGACGAGACCGCCGCCGCCCTGGACGCCGTGGTCAAGGAGGGAGAGTTCCTCGACTACACCTACGACTTCGGTGACTCGTGGGAGCACCGCATCCTCGTCGAGCGCCAATTGGCTGCCGAGGCGGGCCACCACTACCCTCTGTGCATCGACGGGGCAGGAGCCTGCCCGCCCGAGGACTGCGGCGGCGCGCCCGGTTACGACGACCTCAAGCAGGCCCTCAGCGACCCCTCCCATCCCGAGCGCGAGGATCTGCTGTGCTGGCTCGGCCTCGAAACAGCGGCCGGCTTCGACCCGACCCGCTTCGACCTGCACCGGACGAACCAGCGGCTCCGCGCTCTCGGCTGGTGAGCCCAACCGGCTCGTGCGTACCGGATGACGCCAACGCTGACGCCAACCGGCATGAACGACGAGGGCCGAAGGCAGCCTTCCACGGACGGCAGAATCGCCCGAACCGGCGCATATAGCGTCCCCGGCTTGGCCTGAAAAGCGGAAGGTCGCCGGTTCGACCCCGGCCCTGGCCACAGTGTTTGACCAGGCATGATGCCCTCGAAGCAGATCGCTTCGGGGGCATTTTCGCGTCGTTTGACGCCAACGGGACAGCGGACGATCACCATCTTCCTGCCCGACGGCAGGTACGTGACGTACTTGACGTACTTCGCAGCGGGGCGCGACCCTGGTTCTCGGACGAGGAGGCTCCCAATGACAGCAGTCCACTACGAGAGCTACACCGAAGCCCGAGCACACCTGAAGGACCTGCTGGACGCAGCCGGGCAGGGCAGGGTCGCGACCGTTCGCCGAGACACCGGCCGTGCGGCCGTGGTCGACGCGGGGCGGCTGCGCCACGCCCTCACGCTGCTGTGCCCGTCGAAGGCCGAGGTGGTCGCCGAGGGTGGCGGCTGGTCGGTGTTCTTCCCCGGCCTCCCGGTCGCCGCAGACGGCGGCACGTTCGATGAGGCCATCGACGAGATGGTCGACGCGCTCCGCGAGTACGCGGAGGACTGGCAGGACCGACTCCTGAGCGCTCCGAACCACCGCGACAACTGGGGCCTGGTTCAGCTGATCGGCCTCAGCGACGACGCGCAGCTCCGCGACTGGCTGCTCGGAGTCGCGAAGTGACCTGGCCTCAGCCGACCCGCGAACGGCACGAGCAGTTCTGCAAGGTTGAAGGCTGGGACCGCGTACGTGACGCGCGCGGCCGAACGGGTACCCACCATGTGACGTACGAGCTCGGCCTCTACGACGGGCGAATCCTCCGAACCCGGGTGTCCCACCCAGTGGACCGGACGGTGTACGGCGCGAGCATGTGGGCACACATCCTCCGCGACCAGTTGGACGTGGCAGAGGACGAGTTCTGGCCCTGCGTCCTGGACGGCACTTTGCCCGACCGTGGCGCACCGGAGCCGCCACGTGAGGCACTTCCTGCGGACCTGGTCCACATGCTGATCAACCGCGTAGGGCTCGCGGAGGACGAGATCGCGAAAATGGACAGGGCAGGAGCGATCGCCCGGATCCAACAATTCTGGACCGAGGGCCACTGACACGCTGCCCTCGCTGCCGATTCAACACGCCCGGTGTGCCGAGCTCCCACCCCGGGTCCGGGGGCTCCGAGGCGACTACACCGCCACGATGCCGCGCACATCGCCCTGCCCGAGCACTTGGGGCGATCCTCCTGGTCACCGGCCGGCCAGCAACGCGCCCGCCAGCGACTGGGCAGTGCCCGGTCCCTTGCTGTGGCGCGATCGCGCTCCGGACAGTGACGGCATGCGCTTGGGACCGCGTTCCTGACGGGCCTTCTCGATGACGGTCGTCCCGGTCTCCGCCTCCAGCACGGGGGCGTAGCCGGCAGCCCGAAGCGCGGCAAGGGTCGCTTCGGGCTCGGCCGTGCTGATCAGCACGGTCGGCGCGATCCGTCGCAACCCGAGCCTCGACAGCGCACGGGCCGCGGCGAGCTCCGACACCAGTGCCTCGTCGTCGGAGCGGATGCAGCAGGCGGAGCGCACCACTCGCATCCGGCCGTGGGTCCGCGCGGTGTCCTTGATCAGGTACTCCAGGGGCTGCGGAAGCGGCCGCCCGCCCTCGGAGACGTCGGCCAGTCGAGCCAGCAGGTCGGCGGCTTCCCATCCGGAGTCCAGCGCCCGGCGGACCGCCACAGGGGTGATCCGCCACACCACGGCATGGCCCTCCGACTCCCGGTCCGCACAGGCGGCCAGGAGGTCGGTCAGCTCTGGTGCGGCAGCTCCGGCGACCACGGCCGTAAGGTCCGCCTGGAACCGGGCGGTGGTCTGCGGCGCGGGCAGCAGCGCGTCGAGGGCCGCGGACAACTGCCGAACCGCGTCGTCCAGAGCGGGACGGTCGCGCAGCGCCGGCCCGGCGCCCGGAACGGCGGGGAAGTGGCGGTGTGCACCCAACCTCAGGAGCCCGAGCACGGCGTGCCCGAGCGAAGTCAGCGCTCCGTGGGCGACGACCCCGAGCAGCTCCGCCTCCGCCAGGGTCGCCTCGACCCGCTCGGTCTCCCACGAACCTTGGGCGAGGGCAGTCGGGCGGAACCAGGCGGCCGTGGCGATGAGACCGGCGAGAGCGGTCGCCCGCGCGCGAGCGGACTTGCCGGTGGCGACTCCGTGCCCGGCCGGAACGGTGGCCAGAGCCTCCAGCACGGCATAGCGCAGATCGACAGCCTCGCCGTCCTCCGGCGTGACCAGCGCGACCGGGGTGTCGTTCTCGTCCGGCCAATAGCTGAACACCTCGGGCACCACCGCCCAGGTGGCGACGAGCGGCAGCAGCCGTTGAGCGGGTGGAGCCGCCAGCCACTCGTCGTACCGCTCGGTGGGCAGCATCCGGGCGGGTGGCTCGGATTCCGGCCGACGCGCGCGGCCCCGTCCTCTCGCCGGGGCCTCCGGTTCCTCGGCGCAAGGGGTGATCAGGTCCGCGTTGTTCGCCAGGTCGAGCCACAACCGGGTTTGTTCCTCCGGCATGCCGACCGCCTTCGCCAGCCGGCGGGTGTCCCGGACTGCGATTCCGCCCGCCTTGCGCACAGCGAGCGGCTGCACGACCATCTGGCGGAGCATCAGCTCGACCCGGGAGGCCGCCCCGGCCAACGCCGCCTGCGCCTGACTCTCGACCGCACCACCGGGGATCTCCACCGTGCCCTCGACCGGGGGCGGGGCAGACTGGTAACTCGGCGCACGGTCGTGGTCACGCAACGCGTCGGCCACCTCGCGCGGCAGTTCCACCAGGTCCTCATCCACCGGAACGACCAGGCCGCGGGCGGCCAGCCAGTCCGTACCGGGATCTCCCGAGCCGCCTTCCCGGAAGGTGAACTTGCCTCCGGAGCCCGGGTAGAAGCCGCCGCCGTACCGGGAGACGAAGCAGTGCGTGCGCAGCAGTGGCGGGCCCGGAACCAGTTTGTCCAGCAGGTCCAAGGCCGCGGGCGGCGCCTCGGCGGCCATGGCGCGCACGCGCTTCGCGTCCCTGAGCACGTCCACGATCTGCCGCTGCGCCTCGTCTCGAGTCCGCGTCTTCGCGAGCCCCAGCCCCTGCGCGATGCGGTGAATCTCCGGAGCGTTGAAGGCCTCGGTGAGCAGTTGTTCGGCGGGCCGGCCGTAACCGCCGCCTTCGGCCGCCTGACGGTGGACCAGGATCGGAACGGTGACCCTGCTTCCGGACGAGGGCAGCACCAGGGCCCGCTCGGTCAGCCGCGACAGCGCGGCCTCGGCCGCGGACCGACCCGCGCCGTCGAGTTGCAGGAACCGGAAGAGCTGGTCCCGGGTCACGGACCGGTCAGCGGGGTCGACCGCAGACGCGTCGAGCCGCGGTGAACGGCCGCCGTAGCCCATGAACAGGTGATGTGCCGGCGGGACGGCCGGTAGCGGACCGTGCAATCGTTCGGCCAAGGTCGCCACGGCGACCAGCAGTTGAAGGTCCCCGAGGCTGATCTCGCTCAGCCCCAGGGCCGTCGAGGCGTCCGTCAGCAGGTGGCCGGCCAGGTCGGTCAGGCTCGCCACCCTGGCCGCGTAGGGAAGTTCGCGCTGCTCCAGCAGTTCGGTCAGCTGCGAAGGAGTACGGTCGGCCAGCCAAATCGCGAGGCTTCGTGCTGCTTTCACCACACCAAGCGTAGTGAACCGCCAGCGGGGACGGGACCAGAGGTTTGAAGCCAGGGACCCTTCCACCGTCGTTTGACGCCGACGCTGACGCAACCAGACGTGGACGGGGCATCCGAAGACGCACTCCTGCGGACGGTGGTCCCTCACGAAGTGATGGCGTCACCCGCGCAGAGCCCGGTCGTCGAGCCGGCAACGCTGACGCCGATCGGCCCGAACGACGGTGTCCGAAGGCGGCCTTCTACGGACAGCAGGATCTCCCGAACTGGGGCATATCAACGCCCCGGCCTGGCCTGGAAAGCGGAAGATCACCGGTTCGACCCCGACCCTGGCCACAACCGGGAAGCCCCCGTGGCGAGTTGACGGTTTCCAGGGGGCTTTCGCCGTTCCGGGCGGTCGGGTCCCGACGCCGGGTGTCCGGCGTCGGCGGATTCTGGTCCGCTCAGGCGAGCCGGGTGGTGAGCCAGTCGGCGGCGGCGGGGAGCCAGTCGGGGAGGGCGGTGCCCAGGAGGTGGTTGCCGTGGGGGACGAGGAGGAGCTCGGCGTTCGGGGCGTGTGAGGCGAGGGCGGTCGCGTTGGTGACGCCCGGGATGCGGTCCTCGCCGCCCTCGACCACCAGGAGCGGGAGGGTGATCGCCGGGGCGAGGGCGGTCAGGTCGAGCCGCTCGACGAACGCGCGGGCCGCCTCGGGGCCGCCGCAGCGCTGGGCGAGGGTCTCGGTGACGAACGGGGGCAGGTGCTCCCAGTCCAGCCGGTGCGGGCCGCTGACGGTCACCGCGGCGCGCAGCCGCGGCTCACGGGCGGCGGCCGTCGCGGCGTAGTAGCCGCCCAGGCTCAGGCCGATCACGGCGGTGCGGGCGGGGTCCAGGCCGTCGCGGTGGGCGAGCGCGTCCAGGGCACGGCCGACCACCCGGTGGTAGTCCGGCTCCGGCGCGCTGGTGGCGGCCAGGACGCCCTGCCCGGGCCCGTCGATCGCGAGCACCGCGACACCCCGAACCAACAGGGCCTCGGCGACCGCGTGGAACTCCTCCTTGCCGGAGTCCATGCCCGGTACGACCACCACCACCGGGGCCGGCTCCCCCGCCGGGGCCGGGCGGCGCAGCCAGCCCGCGAAGCCCTCGCCCTCCACGCGCTCCGCGGTCGGGTCCAGCAGCGCCAGCGCCCGCCGCATCGCCTCGTCGGCCTCGGCGGCGAGGCGGGCGGCGGCGGCCCGGTCGGGGTGCGGGAGCAGCCCGGCGGCGTGGAACCAGCGGGCGGCGTCGCGGTAGGCGGTGCCGGCGGTGACCGTACGGCCCTCGACGGCGGCGCGCTCGGCCGCCACGGCGTACCGGCGGCCGACGGCACCGAAGGCGGCCGGCCAGTCGCGCAGGGTGGTCAGTGGGGCGGTCACCCGGGCGTACTCGTACGGGTCGAGGCCGGCGCCGTGGGCGCGCGGGCGGTTGGCCGCCACGAAGGCGGGCAGCTGGTCGGCGTCGTCGACGAAGGACACGGTGGGAGTTCCTTTCCGGAAGGAGGGGGGTTCAGGCGACGGTCAGGACGGCCTTGCCGCGGATCCGGCGCTCGCGCAGGTCGGTGAGCACGGCGGCGGTCTCCGCCCAGGGCGCCACCCGGCCGAGCTCCGGGGTCAGCCGGCCCTCCGCCGCGAGGCGCACCAGGGTGGCCAGGTCGGCGCCGTCGGGCACGTCGGAGTCGGCGTAGTGGAAGTGCCGCAGGGTGGCCGACTCCGGGCCCTCGAAGAAGTCGAAGAAGTCGAGCGTGGCGGGCGTCCGGGAGGCCTGGCCGAACCAGATCAGGGTGCCGCGCCGGGCCAGCCGGGCCAGTGCGAGCGGCAGGGCGGCGCCCCCGGTGGACTCCAGCACCAGGTCGTACGGGCCGCGCGCCTCGCCGAGGTCGTGCAGCACCTCGGCGGCCCCCAGTTCGGCCAGCCGGCGGCCGCGCTCCGGGGAGGCGGTGACGACGGTCAGCTCGGCCCCGGCCGCGGCGGCCAGCTCGGTGAAGTAGTGCCCCACCCCGCCGGAGGCCCCGGTCATCAGCACCCGCCGCCCGGCCAGCGCCCCGGCGGTCCGCAGCAGCCGCAGCGCGGTGAGGCCCGCGAGCGGCAGCGCGGCGGCCCGTACGGCGTCCAGGCTGTCGGGCAGCTCGGCGAGCGAGGAGGTCGGCACGCACACGTACTCGGCCCACCCCCCTGCCGGCGGATGGCCGACCACCCGCCGGCACGCCCCTGGCCCCGACCCGTCGGCGGCGGCCTGCACGACCAGCCCGGCGACGTCCTTCCCCGGCCGCCACCCGGGCCTGGGCGCCTCCAGCTGGAACGTCTCGCCACGGTTCACCGAGAACGCCTCCACCTTCACCAGCGCCTCCCCGGCCCCCGGCCGCGGCTGCTCCACCTCCGCGAACCGCACCGCCCCGCCCTCCGCCACCAGTGCCTTCATCCCCGCACTCCCTCCGCTCGATCGGACCCCCAGCTCACCGCGCCCACCACCGGCCG
Organism: Kitasatospora sp. NPDC001159; assembly: GCF_053598235.1. Taxonomy (NCBI): domain Bacteria; kingdom Bacillati; phylum Actinomycetota; class Actinomycetes; order Kitasatosporales; family Streptomycetaceae; genus Kitasatospora; species Kitasatospora sp. NPDC001159. The sequence goes on along the minus strand of NZ_JBSFJV010000015.1, from coordinate 12,071 downwards.
GTCCAACAACCGTCGACGGGCGATGACAACCGACGGTTGTCGGGCGAGGAGGAAGGGGGTGCGCCACGGGCCGGAAAGCACCGCCCCCGAGCAACGCCGCGAAGGCCCACACGTGAACGCCCCACCCACGGCGCCTCCCTCACCGCCACCGCGCCCGGCCCACCGCCTAAGGTGCCCGGGTGGATCTGGATCTGGGGCAGGTGCGGGCGTTCGTCGTCACGGCCGAGGAGTTGCACTTCGGGCGGGCGGCCGGGCGGCTGGGGATCAGTCAGCAGGGGCTGTCGAAGCGGGTGGCGCGGTTGGAGGCGGCGCTCGGGGTGCGGTTGTTGGAGCGGGACGCACGCGGGGTGGGGCTGACCGGGGCGGGGCGGCGGTTCCTGGAGCCGGCCCGGCGGGTGCTGACGCAGGGGGAGCGGGCGGTGGCGTCCGTGCGGGGGGCCGGGCGGCCGTTGCGGATCGACGTGTGGGGGCACCTGTACGCGCCGATGCGGACGCTGGCGCAGGCGGTGGACGCGGCGCCGGGGCTGGAGGTGGAGCCGGTGCCGGGGCGGGATCTGCCGTCGGTCGCGGCAGCGCTGCTGCGCGGGGAGTCGGACGCGGGGTTCGGCCGGGTGCACGCCCTGCCGGACGGCGCCGACGCCGGGCTGACGCACCGGCTGGTCCGGCTGGAGCCGGTGGACGCGCTGCTGTCCGCCGACCACCCGCTGGCGGGCCGGGACACCCTGAGTCCGGCGGAGCTGCGCGGCAGTGTGCTGCGCTATCCGGCGGCGGTGGACCGGCTGGACTTCCTGACCCGCTTCGCCGCCCGCTTCGGCATCACCGACCGGGTCGGTTCGACCAATCTGGGCCTGGAGCACTTCGTCGATCAGGTCCGGGCCGATCCGACCTGTTTCTCGCTCGTCCCCGCGGACGGCCCGCTCCCCGACCGTCCCGGCGTCCGGACCATCCCGCTGGCCGGTCCGACCCCGCTCTACGCCTGGTCGCTGCTCTGGCGAGCTGGCGCGGGCACCGACCCGCACCCCCGGCTGGAAGAGCTGCTGGAGGCGTTCACGACGGAGGCGGCCCGCAGCCGGTGGCTGGAGTACGACCCGGCCCGCGACTGGCTCCCGGACGCCGATGAGGCCGCGCTCACCCCGCCAGGGCCTGGTACGCGAGCACCTCGAAGTCGCGCGCCACGGCCGGTGGAGCGGGGTTCTCGAACATCCGCTGGGTGAGCAGGACGCCGGTCAGCCGTTCGGTCGGGTCGTTGAACCAGACCGTGCCGAGTCCGCCGTCCCAGCCGTAGCGGCCGGGGGCGGCGAGGCCGGTGCGGGTGGTGGCGACGGAGACGCCGAAGCCCCAGCCGGTGAGCTCTTTGCGCCCCAACAGTGGTGCGGAGACGGCGAGTTGGACGGAACTGAGGTGGTTGGTGGTCATCAGCTCGACGGCCGGCCGGGAGAGGACCCGGACGCCTCCGGCGCCCTCGCCGCCGGCCAGCAGCATCCGGGCGAAGGCGAGGTAGTCGTCCAGCGTCGAGACCAGGTCGCCGCCGCCGTCGTCGAGGCGCGCCTGCCGGGCCCAGGCACTGTCGGCCGGGTCGTCGTACGGGACGAGCCGCCCGCTCGCCCGGTCGCGCACGTACTCGACGGGGAGCCGGTGCACCTGGTCGGCGGGGACGGTGAAGCCGGTGTCCCGCATGCCGAGGGGGTCGAGGACGCGTTCGCGCAGCACCTCGCCGAGCGGCTTGCCGCAGGCGCGGGCGAGCAGGATGCCGAGGACGGTCGAGCCGGTGTGGTAGTGCCAGCCCGCCCCGGGCTGGTGCAGCAGCGGCAACTCGCCGAGGCGGCGCAGGAATTCGTCCGGCTCGGGGTAGTCCGTCCGGGGTGGCCGGACGTCGACGCCGCGCTCGGCCGTCGCCCGGACGATCGGCGCGGACGGCGGGAGCATCGCGAAGCCGTAGCCGAGCCCGAAGGTGAGCAGGTCGCGCAGGGTGATCGGCCGGACGGCGGGCTCGGTGTCGTCGAGCTCGCCGTCCGGCCGGCGCAGCACCCGGCGGTCGGCCAGCTCGGGCAGCAGGTGGTCGACCGGGTCGTCCAGCCGCAGCAGGCATTCCTCGACCAGGGTGAGCGCGGCCACCGCGGTGACCGGTTTGGTCATCGAGGCGATCCGGAAGAGGGTGTCCCGCCGCATCGGGGCGGTGCCGGCCGCGTCCCGGCTGCCGAGCACCTCGACGCGGAGGTCGCCGTCCCGCACGACGGCGGCCACCAGGCCGGGCACCCCGCCCCGCTCGACGTGCCCGGACAACACGTCGCGCATCCGCCCCCACCGGTCCTTGGACAGACCCTTCGCGCCGCTCACCGGCCACCGCCTTCCCGATCGTTGACGCTTCGTCGCGCCACCGGTCCACTGTGACGCACGGCACTGACAATCGGGTGCGGCGGCGGCTCAACCCGCGACCCGGCGCCGGATCACCACCAGGTGGTCTGGGTCCGCAGCACCGACCCGTCCGCGGCGTAGGAGGTGGCGGTGTTGTCGGTGGAACCCGGCCTGCGGACGACGGCGTACCAGCGGAACGGGGAGTCCCCGACCGCGACCGGCACCGCCTCGACGGAGCCGCCGGTCTTCCAGGTGACCACGACCTTCGCGACCTCGGGCCTGACCCGGACGACCACCGCTTCCGGGATGCCCGCCGCCCCGACCACGCGGTTGAGCACCACGCCGTTGATGACGGCCTCCGAGCCGTCCTTCGCCGTCCCGCCCGGGGCGGTGGTCGACTCCACGTGGTCGCCGGGCTGCCGCTTGCCGTCCGCGGTCAGATAGACGTCAACCCGGTCCATGTGCGGGTCCCAGACCGCGTCGACGTCCTGCTGGGAGCTCGGCGACAGGTTCGGGTCGGCGGCGTGCCGCTCCTCCCAGATCAGCTGGCCCTGCTTGAGGCCGTCCTCAGCAGTAGGGGCCGCCGGCCACAGGGCGATCCAGGCCTCCAGGGCGTGGCCGTTCGCGGTGCCCTCGCGGACCTTGACCCGGATCGGTGTGAACGGGTCCCGCGCGGTCCCGGACGGAGCGGCCGAAGCCGTCGGGGTGGGGATGGCCGTCGGGGTGGGGGTGGCCGTCGGGGTACCCGGGGCCGACGGCGTGCCCGAAGCGGTCGCAGCCGCGGAGGAAACGACGGCCACCGAGGCCCCGTCGGCTCCCCGCCCGTACCCGCCGATCGCCGTCCCCGCCCCGACCACGACCACGACCAGCGCCGCGGCCGCCCCTGCGGTGACCAGCCGCCGGCGCCGCAGCCGGCGCCGGCCCCCGGCCATCAGCCGGTCGTACGGAACGGCCCCGATCTCGATGCTCTCGGCCACGTCGCTCAGCCCGTACGACGCCGCGGCCTCGGCCCCGGCCATGTCCTCGTTGCTCATCTTCCGCCTCCGATGGTCGTCAGCCCGTTGAGTGTGGAGGCCTCCCGGAGCTTGGCCAGTCCCCTGGCCGCCTGGCTCTTCACCGTCCCGACCGAGCAGCCCATCGCCGCCGCGGTCTGGGACTCGCTGAGGTCCTCCCAGTACCGCAGCACCACGGCCTCGCGCTGGCGCGGGGGCAGGGCGGCGAGCGCGGTCAGCAGCACGGCCCGGTCGTCCGGGTCGGGCCCGATCGGGGCGGGCCGGTCGGGAACGGCGTTGACCAGGTACTCGGCCGGTCTGCGCCGGAACCGCCGGGCGTGCTCGTTGATCAGGATCCGGCGCACGTAGGCGTTCGGGTCGTCCGCCGCCCGGACCCTGCTCCAGGCGACGTAGGCCCGCTCCAGCGCCTGCTGGACCAGGTCCTCGGCGCCGTGCCGGTCCCCCGCAAGCAGGTACGCCGTCCGCAGCAGCCGCGACCACGCACTGCCGGTGAACGCCCGGAACTCCTCGTCCCGTGCGGTCTTCTGGGCTCCCATGAGCACCTCCTCGACCCCCCAGAGCCCAGAACCCGCGCCGACCGTTGCCCGTCGTTCGCGATTCCCCACCGGCGGCTGTGACACTGGAGGGGCTCGAAAACCGAGGTGCGCTCCGCCGCACCTCCTTGCGAACCTAGAGGGATGCCCGCAGTGAGTTCTCCCGCAGTCCAGTCCGCCCCCGCACCCGCCGAGGGTCCCGGAATCGGTGAGCTGGCCGCCCGCCTGCCCGAGCTGACCCTGCGCGACCAGGTCCGGATCGGGCGCCGGCTGGAGGGGGCCCGCCGGGTCCGCAAGGCCGAGGCCCGGCAGAAGATCGCCACCGAGATCGCCGCCGACATCGACCGCGCCGAGCTGCTGGTCGAGCAGCGCCGGAACGCCGTCCCGAGGATCAGCTATCCCGCCGAGCTGCCGGTCAGCCAGAAGAAGGACGACATCCTGGAGGCGATCCGGGACCACCAGGTGGTGATCGTCGCGGGTGAGACCGGTTCCGGCAAGACCACCCAGATCCCGAAGATCTGTCTGGAGCTGGGCCGCGGCGTGCGCGGCCTGGTCGGCCACACCCAGCCGCGCCGGATCGCCGCCCGCACGGTGGCCGAGCGCGTCGCGGAGGAGCTGAACAGCCCGCTCGGCGAGGCGGTCGGCTGGAAGGTCCGGTTCACCGACCAGGTCGGCCAGGACACCCTGGTCAAGCTGATGACGGACGGCATCCTGCTGGCGGAGATCCAGACCGACCGCGATCTGCGCCAGTACGACACCCTGATCATCGACGAGGCGCACGAGCGCAGCCTCAACATCGACTTCCTGCTCGGCTACCTCAAGCAGTTGCTCCCCCGCCGTCCCGACCTCAAGATCGTGATCACCTCCGCGACCATCGACCCGGAGCGCTTCGCCCGGCACTTCGGCGACGCCCCGATCGTCGAGGTCTCCGGCCGCACGTACCCCGTCGAGGTCCGGTACCGGCCCATCCTGGAGGAGGACGAGGACGACGACGCCGCCGACCGCGACCGGGACCAGGTCCAGGCGATCTGCGACGCCGCCCAGGAACTGCAGGACGAGGGCCCGGGCGACATCCTGGTCTTCCTCTCCGGCGAGCGCGAGATCCGCGACACCGCCGACGCGCTCACCAAGCTGAAGCTGCGCAACACCGAGGTCCTGCCGCTGTACGCCCGGCTCAGCTCGGCCGAGCAGCACCGGGTGTTCCAGCGCTCCAACCTGCGCCGGATCGTGCTGGCCACCAACGTGGCCGAGACCTCGCTGACCGTCCCCGGCATCAAGTACGTGATCGACCCGGGCACCGCCCGGATCTCCCGCTACAGCCACCGCACCAAGGTGCAGCGGCTGCCGATCGAGGCGATCAGCCAGGCCAGCGCCAACCAGCGCAAGGGCCGCTGCGGCCGCACCTCGGACGGCATCTGCATCCGGCTGTACTCGGAGGAGGACTTCCTCTCCCGCCCCGAGTTCACCGACGCCGAGATCCTGCGCACCAACCTGGCCTCGGTGATCCTGCAGATGACCGCGGCCGGCCTCGGCGACATCGCCGCCTTCCCGTTCCTGGACCCGCCGGACTCCCGCAATATCAAGGACGGCGTGCACCTGCTGCACGAGCTGGGCGCGCTGGACCCGGACGAGAAGGACCCGCGCAAGCGCCTGACCCCGCTCGGCCGCAAGCTCGCCCAGCTCCCGGTGGACCCGCGGATGGCCCGCATGGTGCTGGAGGCGGACCGCAACGGCTGCGTGCGCGACGTCATGGTGATCGCCGCCGCGCTCTCCATCCAGGACCCGCGCGAGCGCCCCGCCGAGAAGCGCCAGGCCGCCGACGACCGGCACCGCCGGTTCAACTCGGAGACCTCCGACTTCCTCGCCTACCTGTCGATGTGGCGCTACATCCGGGAGCAGCAGAAGGAGCTCTCCTCCTCGGCCTTCCGCCGGATGTGCAAGGCCGAGTTCCTCAACTACCTGCGGATACGGGAGTGGCAGGACATCTACACCCAACTGCGCACCGTCGCGAAGCAGTTGGGCGTCACAATCGAGGAGCCGCACCTCGATGCCGAGCCGGACGCGGACCGGATCCACCAGTCGCTGCTGGCCGGTCTGCTCTCCCACATCGGCCTGTTCGACGTGGAGAAGCGCGAGTACGGCGGTGCGCGCGGCGCCCGCTTCGCGGTCTTCCCGGGCTCCGGCCTGTTCAAGAAGCCGCCGCGCTGGGTGATGTCGGCGGAGTTGGTGGAGACCTCCCGGCTGTGGGCGCGGATCAACGCCAAGATCGAGCCCGAGTGGGTCGAGCCGCTGGCCGGCCACCTGATCAAGCGCAGCTACAGCGAGCCGCACTGGGAGAAGAAGGCCGGCGCCGTCCTGGCGTACGAGAAGGTGACCCTCTACGGGGTGCCGGTGGTCGCCCAGCGCAAGGTCAACTACGGGCGGATCGACCCGGAGCTCTGCCGCGAGCTGTTCATCCGCAACGCCCTGGTCGAGGGCGACTGGGAGACCCACCACCGGTTCTTCGCCGAGAACCGCAAGCTGCTCGGCGAGGTCGAGGAGCTGGAGAACCGGGCCCGCCGCCGGGACATCATGGTGGACGACCAGACCCTGTTCGACTTCTACGACGCCCGGCTGCCCGACGACATCGTCTCCACCCGGCACTTCGACTCCTGGTGGAAGAAGGCCCGGCACGAGCAGCCGGACCTGCTGAACTTCGAGAAGTCGATGCTGATCAACGACGCCGCGGACGGCGTCACCGAGGCCGACTACCCGGACTACTGGCAACAGGGCAAGCTGCGTTTCAAGCTGACCTACCAGTTCGAACCGGGCAGCGACGCGGACGGCGTGACCGTCCACATCCCGCTGCCGGTGCTCAACCAGGTCACCGCGGAGGGCTTCGACTGGCAGATCCCCGGTCTGCGGGAGGAACTGGTCACCGCGTACATCAAGTCGCTGCCGAAGGCGATCCGGCGCAACTTCGTCCCCGCGCCGGACTTCGCCAAGGCGGCGCTGCGCGGGGTGAAGGACCGCCAGGAGCCCTTGCTGCCGTCGCTGGAGCACGCCCTGAAGCGGCTGACGGCGGTCACCGTGCCGCCTGAGGCCTGGGACGACGAGCGGGTGCCGGACCACCTCAAGGTGACCTTCCGGGTGGTGGACGGCCGCCGCAAGCTCGCCGAGTCCAAGGACCTGGAGGAGCTGCGGCTGAGGCTCAAGCCGAAGCTGAAGGAGACGCTCTCCTCGGCGGCCTCCGGCCAGGGCATCGAGCAGGGCGGGCTGACCGCCTGGCCGGCCGGGCTGCCGGTGCTCCAGCGCACCTTCGAGCAGCGTTCCCGCGGCCACGCGCTGCGCGCCTACCCGGCGCTGGTGGACGAGGGGGCTTCGGTCGGCATCAGGCTGTTCGACGCCCCGGAGGCGCAGGCCCGGGCGATGTGGGAGGGCACCCGCCGGCTGCTGATGCTGACCGTCAACTCCCCGGCCAAGTCGATCCAGGGACGGCTGGGCAACCAGGCGAAGCTGGCGCTCTCGCACAGCCCGCACGGTTCGATCACCGCCCTTTTCGAGGACATCGTGTCGGCCGCGACCGACCGGCTGATGGCCCTGAACGGCGGCCCGGCCTGGGACGAGGCGGCCTTCGGCAAGCTGCACGACAAGGTGCGCGCGGACCTGTACGACCTGTCCGCGGACACCACGCTGAAGACGGCCACCGCGCTGATCGCCTTCCACAAGGCCTCGACCCGGCTGAAGACGGTGAGCAGCCCGGTGCTGCTGAACGCGGTGAACGACGTCCGGCTGCACCTGGCCTCGCTGGTGCACCCGGACTTCGTGACGGCCACCGGTTGGCAGCGGCTGCCCGACCTCAAGCGCTACCTGCTGGCGGTGGACCGCAGGCTGGAGGCGCTGCCCAACCACCCCCAGCGGGACGCCCAGCAGCTGCTGAAGGTCCAGCAGGTGCAGCAGGCCTACGGGGAGCTGCTGGCGGCGGTGCCGGCCGGACGCCAACCGTCGGAGGAGGTGCGGGCGATCCGCTGGATGATCGAGGAACTGCGGGTCAGCTTCTTCGCCCAGTCGTTGGGCACGCCGAGCCCGGTCTCGGAGAAGCGGATCGTGAAGGCGATGGAGGCCGCCCGGGCGACGCTCTGACCCGGGCGGCGGGGCGACGCCCTGAGCTGCGGGTGGGCCTTCAGGAGTCAGTTCGACCTGGGGGCCCACCATGGGCTACGATCTGTCTTGTTCGCAGCGCGGCAAGCGAGTGAACGAGATCAGAACACTCTGGTCCCGTGGAGCAGTTGGTTAGCTCGCCACCCTGTCAAGGTGGAGGTCGCGGGTTCAAGTCCCGTCGGGATCGCCGTAACGCGAGAGGCCCGGAACCGTCAGGTTCCGGGCCTCTCGCTTTTTGTGGTCCAGGTCTGTGCCCCGGACCAGGCCCGGACCGCAAGTGACAGACCGTGTGACAGTCGTCACTCGCCCCCCTCCGCGAATCGGACCCGGAACGACCTCTCGGAGACCCTGCTAATTTAATATGTAAAATTGCACTTTTATTCACTGTAAATCCCCCCCGCCCCACGCGCATCAAATCGGTATCCGGAGCTCAACATTCCGACGGACCGGAAGGCCTCCGGGAGTCGGCAGCCGAGCACGACAAAGGGGCCGCCAACCGGACCCGGCGGAGTCCGGTTAGCGGCCCCTTTAAAGAGCCTTTGGCCTATCAGGCCTCAGTGCGCTGAGCGGGAATCCCGGCCAGCAGAGCGCGCACCTCCGCCTCGCGGTAACGGCGGTGACCACCGAGCGTGCGAATCGACGTCAGCTTGCCTGCCTTGGCCCAGCGGGTAACCGTCTTCGGGTCCACGCGGAACATGGTGGCAACCTCTGCCGGCGTCAGCAGCGGCTCAGCATCAGGGGTACGAGCGGTCATGAGCGGCCTCCTCGGGAGAACCGAACCAGGGCGGTTCTATCCTTCAAATTCTGCACCTTGGCCCGCGATGCCCGAAATGGCATAGACGGGCCGAGTCGGTTATAGGACGAACGGCTTGTCCTGGTGTCTACAACTACACCATCCGTCCAGCCCTATCGACCAAACCGCCAAAATTGACCCCTCACGGGCTCAAGGCCGACGGATGGCGATGGACCACCCCATAACGGACAGTCACACTGCAGTGACATCCGGTTACGAGGTGACCAGACCCTCCGTTTCCCCACAAAGCACGCATCGACTCCAGAACCACCCAAAAGTGGGCACGCTCACGTGAAGTTGGGCTGGTTGTCCCATTTTTGCACATAGGGGTAAGTTCGCGTCAACGGTGAGTAGTGTCACGTTCGGCAGCTATTGACCCGAACCGGGACCTTGGTCATCGGAGTTGCGGCCAGGGCCTCTTGCAGTCATACACGGGCGGTGTGACGTCAGTTCGCATGCCGCAGCGCCAGCACCCGGCGCCACCGCGCCGTCAGCTCCCCGTACACGCGCAGCGCCTCCGCGGTGTCCCCCGCCCGCAGCGCGCTCAGCCCCTCCTCCAGCTCCCCCGCCGAACGGTCCGCCAACAGCCGTGCCGGCCCCAGCAGATGCACCAGCCCCCCGTAGTCCAGCTCCACCAGCGAGCGCGGGTGGAACTCCTCCAGCCACCGCCCGACCCGCTCCGCCCCCCGCACCAACTCCCCGTCCGGCACCGCCTCGCGCAGCGCCCGGAAGGCCCGCGCCACCCGCCGCCGTGCCTGGGCCATCGGCACCAGGTAGAACAGCGCCGCCGGCCGCCCCCGCTCCCCCTGCGTCCCTTCCGCTCCCGCTCCCCCCGGCACGAAGCACCGGTCCTCGTCCCCGAACGGCAGGAACCAGCGCACCGGCACCTCCCACCGGCTGGTCAGGATCCACGGCCGGGCGTCCGGGTGCTCGGCCCACCAGCGCTCCCGGTCCGCCTCGGCGGCCGCCCGGGCCACCGGCGGCACCGCGGTGTCCAGCAGGGCCGCCGGAGCCCCCTCCCGCAGCTCCTCCAGCGCCTGCCAGCTCCGCAGTCTGGTCGCCCACGGGCACACGTACAGTACGCCGTCCACCACCCGCAGGTACGCCCGCTCGCTCTCCCGCTCCGGCAGCGCCCGGGGCGTGCGGGCGGCCACCTCCGCGAGCGCCTCCCGCTGCTCCTCCAGCACCGCCGCCGCCACCGGTTGCGCCGCCTCCGCGGCGTCCGGCCCGTGCTCCGCCGCGTACGCCTGCCAACGCGCCCGCTCGGGTTCCGGGTACGCGGCCAGCGGCTCGTAGACCCGCAGGTGGGCGGCGTAGGGCGGCTGTACGGAAGTGCGTACGACGGTCACGTCCTGCATGGTCGCACGGGCCGCCCGGCCCCGGGAGGGCGCGCCCCCGAACCGTTCGCGCCCGCACCGTGCAGCCCCTCTCGTCTCACCCCTCGGACAACCGGCACAAGCTCGGACAAGAGGGCGGATCAGCGGCCCGCGCGCGACTACTCTTCGCCATAGGCGCCCGCACCACAGCAGCGGGCCTTCCCTACTGGAGTCACCACAGTGACCGACGTACAGACCCCCGCCACGCACCCCGCACCCGGCGTGCTCAGCAGGATCTTCCGCACCGAGCAGGACGGCGCCCCCGGCGACGGCCACGAGCAGGTCGTCCTCTGCCACGACCGCAGCTCCGGGCTCAAGGCCATCATCGCCATCCACTCGACCGCGCTGGGCCCGGCCCTCGGCGGCACCCGCTTCTTCCCGTACGCCTCCGAGGAGGCGGCCCTGGAGGACGCGCTGAACCTGTCCCGCGGGATGTCCTACAAGAACGCGCTGGCCGGGCTGGACCTCGGCGGCGGCAAGGCCGTCATCATCGGCGACCCGAACAAGGACAAGAACGAGGCGATGCTCCGGGCCTACGGCCGCTTCGTGGAGTCCCTGCGCGGCCGTTACATCACCGCCTGCGACGTGGGCACCTACGTGCAGGACATGGACGTCATCGCGCGCGAGACCGGGTTCGTGACCGGCCGCTCGCCCGAGCACGGCGGCGCCGGCGACTCGTCCATCCTGACCGCCTTCGGCGTCTTCCAGGGCATGCGCGCCTCCGCCCAGGCCCGCTGGGGCCAGCCGACCCTGCGCGGCAAGCGGGTCGGCGTCGCGGGCGTCGGCAAGGTCGGCCACTACCTGGTCGGCCACCTGGTCGCGGACGGCGCCACCGTCGTCGTCACCGACCCCTTCGAGGCCGCCGTCAACCGCGTGCGCGCCGCGCACCCGGAGGTGGAGGTGGTCGCCGACACCGCCGCCCTGCTCCAGGCCAAGCTGGACGTCTACGCCCCCTGCGCCCTCGGCGGCGCGCTGACCGACGCCGTCGTCGCCGCCCTGGGCGAGTTCGGCACCTCCATCGTCTGCGGCGCGGCCAACAACCAGCTGGCCCACCCGGGTGTCGAGAAGGACCTGTCCGACCGCGGCATCCTGTACGCCCCCGACTACCTGGTGAACTCCGGCGGCGTGATCCAGGTCGCCGACGAGATCGAGGGCTTCAACTTCGAGCGGGCCAAGAACAAGGCCACCAAGATCTTCGACACCACCCTGGAGATCTTCACCCGGGCCACCTCCGACGGCATCCCGCCGGCGGTCGCCGCCGACCGCCTGGCCGAGAAGCGGATGCGCGAGATCAGCGCGCTGCGCACGGTCCTGCTGCCGGGCGCCCGCCGCGCCTGATCGGACCCGCTCCGGTGATCGGATGCGCGGGGGGCTCCACCCAACCGCTCCCCGCGCATCACGATGTGGAACCGGATTCTCACTTCTCCGCCCGAACGGGTGATCCGAGGTCCCCCTAGGGGGGATAATCAGTCCTGGAACGACGGACCTCAGACACCTCCGGACAGCGCGCAAATCGCCGCAAAACATCCCCTGACCTGGGAAGACTCGGTCTCGGGTGCAGTCGGTGCGCGCCACGTCACACCGACGACGTACCGTCCAGCGGCGGAAACAGGTACCGTTAATGCTCCAAGGGACGGTCCTCCCATTCGGGCAGGCCGGTCCTGATCATGAACACGTGTCAGACTCGGGGCCGTGAGCCCCATCGTTGAGGGGGTCGACCCATGGGGCGCGGCCGGGCCAAGGCCAAGCAGACGAAGGTCGCCCGCGAGCTGAAGTACAACAGCGGCGGGTTCGACGCTAACCGTCTGTCCAACGAGCTGGGCGTATCGCCGTCCACGCCTTCGATCGAGCCGGAGCCGAT
>NZ_JBSFJV010000014.1:0-121523 GCF_053598235.1 Kitasatospora sp. NPDC001159 | reverse complement strand
CCGTGAACGGTGCCCCAGCCGACGATCACGCCGTCGGTGTGCGGCTTCTTGGCCTCCAGGCCGAAGCCCTGGGCGCGGTGCCGGCGCAGCGGCTCCAACTCCTGGAAGGTGCCGGGGTCGAAGAGCAGGTCGATCCGCTCACGGGCCGTCAGTTTACCCTTGCCATGCTGGGCCTCGGTAGCCCTTGGATCCCCGGAACGGATGCCGGCCCGCAGGCCCTGGAGCTCCTCGACCCGGTCACGCATGGTGGACGCGGTTGACGCGGTACCCGGCACCGGCCATCCCCCCTCTGAACGCTCGACGGTGAATCGACGGTAGGCAGGGCCCGGCCCGGGCCGCCACGGTCCACCCCCCGGACCGTCCGCAAGCTGAACCGCCCACGCCGGACAAGCGGAGCGGTCCGGGCCGAGTGGCCACAAGCTGCCACGGCGCGGGTGCGAACGAGGGCGACGGTGCGATGCTGCAGCCTCACCCTCTGCGATCGCGAACTCTGATCGCGCACCATCCATCGGTTCGGATCGCCCGCCCGGCATCACCCCCGGTGCCGGGGCTTCGAAATGCAAGGAGTGTCATGTTCACACGGATCGGGCGGTTCGTCGTCCGTCGGCCATGGCTGGTCGTTGCAGCCTGGCTGGTCGCGGCGGTCGCGCTGACCGCGCTCGCGCCCAAGCTCAAGTCGACCACCGACCAGGCCGAGTTCCTGCCCTCGCACTACGAGTCGGTCCAGGTGGCCGACGTGCAGAAGCGCGCCTTCCCCGGGCCTGACCAGCCCGCCGCGATCGCCGTCTTCAAGCGAACCGACGGCGCCGCGCTCACCGACGCCGACAAGGCCGACCTGGCGAAGATCGCCGCCGGCCTGGAGGCCAAGCAGTACGCCCACCTCAAGAAGGTCCAGACCGACCCGAGCTCGGTCTCCCCGGACGGTCGGATCGGCCTGGCGCAGGTCTACGCGGACATCAAGGACTCGTACGACGAGTCCGTCACCAACGACGTCAAACAGCTACGGGTGGACGTCAAGGAGCTCCTGAACGGCACCAGCCTCAAGGTCGGCGTCACCGGCGACGCCGCCACCGCGCTGGATTCCCAGGACTCCGGCAGCAACACCGACGGCATGATCATGATGGCGACCCTGCTGCTGATCATCATCCTGCTCGGCGTCATCTTCCGCAGCCCGCTGATCGCGCTGCTGCCGGTGCTGGTGATCCTGATGGTCTACCTGACCGCGACCGGACTGATCTCCACCGCCAGCTCCCTCTTCGGCCTGACCGCCGACTCCTCGGTCTCGACCATGCTGATCGTGGTGCTGTTCGGCGTCGGCACCGACTACCTGCTCTTCCTGCTCTTCCGCTACCGCGAGTTCCTGCGGGCCGGGATGGAGCCGCGCCCCGCGATGGCCGAGGCCGTCGCCCGCGTCGGCGAGACCATCGCCTCCGCGGCCGGCGCGGTGGCGGTGGCCTTCCTCGCGCTGACCCTCTCCACCATGGGCATGCTGCGCGCCATGGGCCCCTCGCTCGCCATCGCCGTCGGGGTCAGCCTGGTCGCCGGCGTCACGCTGGTGCCGGCCGTGTTCGCCCTGCTCGGCCGGGCCGCGTTCTGGCCCTCCAAGGCCTGGAAGCGCGAGCCGAAGAACGCCCTGGCCCAGAAGGTGGGCGGCCTGACGGCTCGCCGTCCGGGGCTGGTCGCGGCGGTCTCCGGCGGTCTGTTGGTGGTGCTCGCAGCCGGTGCCCTCGGGTTCAAGGCCGACTTCGACTCCGGCAGCTCGCTGCCGAAGAACCTGGAGTCGGTGCAGGCAATGGACGACCTGCAGGGTGCGTTCTCGGCCGGCCGGGCCGAGCCGACCTTGGTGTTCCTGGAGAACACCGGCGGCGGCAAGCTGGCCGAGGACCAACTGACCTCCTACCACGACAAGCTCGCTGGCATCGGCGGTGTCGCCCAGGTCTCCCCCGCGGTGCGTTCCGCCGACGGCACGGTCGCCCAGTTCAGCGTCTCGCTGACCTACAAGCCGATGGATGAGAAGGCGATCGACCTGGTCGGCGGCGCCCTGAGGGACCAGGCACACGCTGCCGCACCGACCGGCACCCGGGCCCTGGTCGGCGGCATGACCGCCGTCATGGCCGACATCCGCACCGCCACCAACCACGACTACACTGTGGTGTTCCCGGTCGCCGCACTCGCCATCATGCTGATCCTCGGCCTCCTGCTGCGCAGCGTGGTCGCTCCGTGGTTCCTGATGCTGTCCGTCGGCCTCGGCTTCGCCGCCACCCTCGGCGCGACGGTCTGGCTCTTCCAGGGCATCAAGGGCGCCAACGGTGTCATGTTCAGCCTGCCGATCCTGGTCTACCTCTTCGTGGTCGCCATCGGCACCGACTACAACATCCTCATGATCGCCCGACTGCGCGAGGAGATCAGCGAGGGCAACGACCCCCGGGCGGCGGTCAAGCACGCGGTGGCCCGGTCCGCGCCGACCATGGGCGCCGCCGCGATCATCCTGGCCGGCACCTTCGGTGTCCTGATGCTCGCGGACAACTCGATGCTCCAGCAGATGGGCTTCGCGGTGGCGTTCGGCATCCTGCTCACCGCCTTCGTCATGGCGCTGTTCCTCGTTCCCGCCGCCACCACGCTGCTCGGCCGCCGGGCCTGGTGGCCGGGGCTGAAGGACCAGGTGCCGACCCCGGCCGGCGAGGAGCCCCTCCTGGTGGGCAGCGGCCGCACCACGGGCTGACCTGCGTCGGCGACGGCGAAGGGGCCGCCGGGGTCCGAATCCGACCCCGGCGGCCCCTTCGCGTCAACAGGCGTCAGGAGGTGCGGTGTTCAGGAGTTACGGTGCTCGACCACTCCCACCAGACCGGCCAGCGCCTCCCGGGCCGGGAGGTCCGGCAGGTCTGACAGCGCGTCGCGGGCGTCCGCCGCGTAGGAGTGCAGCAGTTCGCGGGCGCGCGCCTCGGCGGTGGAACTGCGCAGCAGCTCCGCCGCCCGGCGGCGGCCGCCCTCGTCGGCGAGCGGCCCGCCCTCCAGCAGCCGGCGCAGCTCGGCCGCGCGCGGTCCGTCCTCGCTGAGCGCCAGCAGCACCGGCAGGGTGCGCACCCCGACGGCGAGGTCGATCCCGGCGTCCTTGCCGGACTCCGTCGGGTCGGCGGCGAAGTCCAGCAGGTCGTCGGAGAGTTGGAAGACGATGCCGAGGTGCTCGCCGTACTCGGCGAGCGCCCGGACGGCCGGGGCGGGCACGCCCGCCACCGCGCCGCCCACGCGCAGCGCCAGGGAGATGAGCGAGGCCGTCTTGTCGGCGATCACCGCGAAGTGGTGGGTCAGCGGGGACTCCCCCGCCGCCGGACCGGTCAACTCCCGCAGCTGGCCATGGACCAGGCGTTCGGCGGCGCTGCCCTGCAGCCTGACCACCTCGCCCCCCAGGTCCGCGGCAAGCCGGCCGGCCCTGATCAGCAGTCGGTTGCCGAGCTGCACGGCCGTCCGGTTGCCCCAGCGGGCCGGGGCGCTCGGCACGCCGTGCCGGCTGCGGGCGCCGTCCATCACGTCGTCGTGGTGCAGCGACGCCACGTGTATCAGTTCCACCAGCGCGGCGGCGTCCTGGACCCGGTCCGACCGGTCCACGGGGGTCCCCGTGCCGAACTCGGCCGCGAGCAGCACCAGCAGCGGGCGCAGCCGCTTCCCGCCGGCCTCGATCAGGTACCGCGACCACTCGGCGACCAGCGCGTTCGGCACATCGGCCGCCACCTCGCGCAGTCTGGTCTCGGCGTCGGCCAAGCCGCGGTGCAGTCGATGGGTGAGCCCCTGATCGGTCAGGGCCAGGCGGGCCACCAAGGAGTCCGGCCGGGGCTCGGCGGTCAGCGCGGTCATCGTTCCTCCGGGCGAAGCATCAGCGCGGTCGTTCGAACCCGACCCTAGGTCCGGCGCCGGGGATCGGCCGGTTCCCCGGGGCAGGCTGGCAGGTAACTGCCAGCGGGCAGACGGCAGGCCCCGGTCCGCGTGGGGTCGGACCGGGGCCTGAGTGTGGTATGCGGCCGTGGGGAGCCGCCGTCAGGTGACTGCGGGTCAGGCGCCCATCGCCTCGACGAGGCTCTTCGGGCGCATGTCCGTCCAGTTGGTGTTGATGTACTCGAGGCAGGACTCGCGGCTCTCCTGGCCGTGCACGACGGTCCAGCCGGCCGGGACCTCGGCGAAGGCGGGCCACAGCGAGTGCTGGTTCTCCTCGTTGACGAGGACGTAGTAGGAGGCGTTGTCGTCCTCGAACGGGTTGGTCGCCATGATGGATCGGACTCCTGTCGGTTGGTTGCGGATGTTGCGGGCGTCGGCGTCGATTGACGTCGGCCGACGTTGGTCAGCGGGCGGTCGCGGTGGCGGCCGCCATGCGGTGGCGCACCGCGGAGACGAATCCGGGCAGCCGGTCGATGCCCCAGAAGCGCTGGTAGCCGTCGATGAAGTACGGGACCCCGAACACCCCGTCGCGGTAGGGGGCGTTGAATGCCTCCAGGCCCCGGGCGCGCACGTCCGGGTCCTGCCAGGCTCCGCCCAGCACATCGGGATCGAGGCCGATCCCGGCACCGATGCCGGCAATGACCTCCGGGGAGGATATGTCCAGTCCCTCCTCCCACCTGGCCCGGTAGGTCTCGTCGATGAACTGCCGGCCACTGCCGTGGTCCCTGGCCACCAGGTAGGCCAGGTGCGAGACCTCCCAGTTGGGCGCGCGGTCCACCGGCCAGACCATCTGTAGATCCCGCTCGACGGCCAGCCGGCGGATGTCCTGGAGCACGTAGAGGTGCTTCTCCCGGGACAGCTCCACGTAGGGCAGCTGCACCCCGGAGGACTCCAGGTGGTCGTGGTGGGCGTCGTCCGGCTCCCAGAACGGCAGCCAGTCGATCGCCTCCGTGACGTCCGGGTACCGGGTGATCAGATCCCGGTACGCCATCCAGGAGTACGCGCTGCTGAATGAGAAGTACCAGCGCGGCGGCTTTCTTGCCATCACTGTCTCCAAGGAATTCGTAATGATCAGCCGGACTGATTTCTATCGACTTCCCTCAGGAACGGACAAGGTGTTCTGCAGCTAGCTGTCAGGACTGCGCGGCGGGCCGATCAGGTCAGCCCGGCGCCGAGTTCGGCGGCCGCGTCGATCAGCAGCCCGCCGTACTGCTGGCCCGGAGTCCGGGACATCAGCGTGACCGGCCCGTCCAGCACGAGCGCGGCCACGACCTGCCTGTCGGCTCCGCGCACGGGCACCGCGGCCGCGCCGAAGCCCAGCTCGCCCGCCCCCAGACTCTGCGCCCAGCCCTGTTGGCGCACCTTGGTCAGGGTGACCGCACCGAAGCCGGCTCCCCGGATCGTCTCGGCGATCTCGTGCGGGTCCTCCCAGGCCAACAGCACTTGGGCCCCCGCACCGGCCCTCATCGGCAGCGCCACGCCCTCCGCCGACCGGGCCTGCCGCCCGGTGCCCGGGCCTTCCGCCGTGGCCACGCAGATCCGCAGGCCGCCGTGGCGCCGGTAGAGCCGCGCGCTGGCCCCGGTGCGCTCCCGCAGCTCCGTCAGCACGCGCCCGGCGCTCTGCACCAGCCTGTCCCGGCCGGCCTCCTCAGCCAACTCGCCGATCCGCGGGCCGATCAGGAACCGCCCCCGGGCGTCCCGAGTCAGCAGGCGGATGCTCTCCAGCGCGAGCGCGAGCCGGTGCACGGTCGCCCTGGACAGGCCGGTGACCTCGCTCAGGGTCCGCAACGAGGCCGGGCCGTCGGCCAGCACGCCGAGCAGCAGGGAGGTCTTGTCCAGGACGCCGACGCCGCTGCTCGGCTCCGAGGTCACGGTACCCATCACGTCACGCGATCCGTGCGGCGAGATCGCGCACCAGCGCGTCCCGCTGGTCCATCAGGTAGAAGTGGCCGCCCGGGAACACCGTCAGGTCGAAGGAGGTGGTGGACACGTCCGCCCAGGCCGCCATGTCGGCCGGGGTGATCTCGTCGCGGTCGCCGACATAGCCGACCACCGGACAGTTCACCGGATACGCCGGCCTGGCGTGGTACGTCCCGACGATCTCGAAGTCGGCGCGCAGAGCGGGCATCACCAGCTCGTACAGGTCCGGGTCGCGAAGCAGTTCCGCCTCGGTACCGCCGAGCCTCAGCACCTCCTCGATCACGGCCTCGTCACCGCCGAGGTGGGTGGGCTTCGGGGACACCTGGTGCGGCGCTTTGCGGGCCGACACGTATAGTCCGGCCAGCTGGACGCCGTGCACCCGCTCCAGCTTCAGCGCCACCTCGTAGCCGAGCGAGGCACCCATGCTGTGGCCGAACAGGTGCACCGGCAGGTCGAGGAACGGGAGCAGCGCCTCGGTGACCGCCTCGGCGAGCTCCGTCATGCCGGTGATGCATTCCTCGGCGATCCGCTCCTGCCGACCGGGGTAGCGGGCGGCCAACACCTCCACGCCGCCGCCCAGGTGGTCCACCCAGCCGTGGAAGGCGCTGGCGGTCCCACCCGCGTGCGGCAGGCAGACCAGCCGTTGGACCGCCCTGCCGTCCGACGGCGGGTAACGCCGGAACCACCGGCTGCCGACTGCGCTCTCGATCATCTCTCCCTCTCCTGTCCGTACGTCATCCCCGCACACCCGACACCGCCGGGCCGACGGCCCCGAGGGCCACCGGGCTGTCGACGGAGAGCACTTCGGCCGCCGGTGCGATGCGGCGGACCATGCCGGCCAGCGTGCGGCCGGGGCCCAACTCGATCAGCCGCTCGCACCCGAGCAGGTCGACCAGCGTCCGGATCGCGGTCTCCCAGAGCACCGGCGAGACCAGTTGGCGTTCCATCAGTTCCGGCCAGTCGGCGCCGGACGCGTGCGGGCGGGCGTCCACGTTGGCGACCACCGGGGTGTGCAGCGCGGCGAACTCGACGCCCGCCAGCGCGGCCCGCAGCCGCGAGGCCGCGGGCGCCATGTACGGGCTGTGGAAGGCCCCGCCGACCGGGACGCTGATCAGCTTGGCCCCGATCCCCGGTGCCTCGGCGGCGGCCGCCGCCACCCCGGCCACGGAGCCGGAGAGCACCACCTGGCCGGGCGCGTTCACATTGGCCACCCAGACCCGGTGCCCGGCGGCCCGGGCGTCCGCAGCCAGCGCCTCGACATCCGGCAGCGGCGCGCCGACGAGCACTCCCATGGTGCCGTCGGACAGTTCGGCCGCCTCCCGCATGGCCCGGCCGCGCACGGCGACCAGCCCGGCCGCGTCCGCGAGCCCGAGCGCCCCGGCGGCCACCAGGGCGGCGAACTCGCCCAGGCTGTGGCCTGCGCAAGCGGCGACCGGCACGTCGGACCACAGTCCGCACCGCCGTGCCTCGTCGAAGGCCATCACGTCGACGGTGAAGATCACCAGCTGGGCCAGATCGGTGCGGCGCAGCAGCGCGCCGTCGGTGTGCAGGAGCAGTTCCGCGACGTCCTCGCCGGCCCGCTCGGAGACCGTATCGACGAGGGACCACGCCTCGGTGTCCCGCCAGGGCGCGCCCATGCCCTGCTTCTGGGTGCCCTGTCCGGGGAACAGCAGCGCGATCGGTTCGGGGGTCATGGCCCACACCTTCCAGCCGGCGGATCACCGAGTCGTCGGGGTCTGAGGCGGAGCCGGTCCCGCCGGGGGTGCAGGGCCGGCTCCGCCGCGTGCCGCCGCCCGGAACGCGCCGTTGCCCACCGCGACGGCACGTTCCTCACCCGGAACGGCGACTCCGGCGGCCCGCCCGGGGGAGGTGGCTGCCGGAGGCTTTCGGTACAGCTGAGGTCGATCCGCGGAGCGGATCCCGGTCGGCGACGAGGTCCCGGGCCGGGTCCGGACCACTGTCCGGCCCTCGACCGACTACTTTGCCCCCAACGGGTGTTCGCCGACCGCTGGTGTCCGACGCCAGTTCTATCCGGCCGCCCGGAGCGGCGACAATGCCCGTTTCAGGAAGCTGCCACCGCCCGGCCGGCGGTATCGCGCCGCAGGTCAGGCGGTACGACGAGCCTCGTGCAGGGACTGCCCTCCGGTCAGCAGCCCGAGTTCGGCGGCCCGCGCCCCGGCCTGGAAGCGGGAGTTCGCGCCGAGCTGCTCCATGATCTCGGCGACATACCGGCGGTAGGTGCGAACCGAGACCGAGAGGTCCCGGGCGGCCACCTCGTCCGTCACACCGGCGTTCAGCCGGTCGAGGATGCGCTGGGCGAACTCCCGCCGGGCCGTGCTCCCGAAGTCGGGCCGGGCCTCGACCGGAACCGCACGCCGCCAGACGCCCGCGAACAGGTTGTGCATGGTGCGGATCACGGAGAAGTCCCGGATCACCGCGGCCCGCCGGCTGCCGGTCACCAGGTCCGCGCAGGCAAGCACGACCTGGTGGTCGACCATGATGGTCTCCATCCACGGCAGTTGGCAGATCCTGGCCTCCAGCTGGCAGCCCGCGTCGAGCTGCTCCTGGAGGAACTCCCGGTCCAGCGTCTCCGGCACGCACAGGATCCGCACGGTGACCTCGTCACCGCAGGACGTGAGCATCTCACCCAGAGCACCGTAGATCGCCCCGGCTCTGGGTACGTCCGAGGCGAGCACCACCTGGAGCCCGTGCCGGGTACGCCCGATCAACCGGGCCGCCTCGGCGGACAGCTCCTCCTCGTCCGGCGGCACCGCCGCGACGACGGCCGCTCGGGACACGAAGTCGCGGTGCCTCATCACGGTGTCCTCGATCAGGGCCTGAACCTCCAACAGCCCCCGCTCGACCTCGTCCCCGAACCGGCGGCCGCGCGAAGCCGGCGCTGGTGTGCTCGACAGTTCCCTCATGGCTACCCCCATGACGTGCGACTCCGTCCACCGTCATCGAACAGCGCGGCGCTCCCGGAGTCCTACGGAGCTGTCAGCAAGCTGCGCACCCGGGCGACCGCCTGCCCGATGGACACCCCGATCGGCGACGATCCGTACATGGCCGTCCACGCGGGGTGGCGGAGTCGCCGGTTCGGCCCGACCGTTTGACCGATTCCGGCCATGACAGCTAGTGGCCAGCCCCGGATTTCCGATCGCTTCGGGCATTACGTTCGAGCCAGCCTTTCGAGGGAGGAAATTCCGTGAACAGCACTGAGCTCACGGACGAGCCCGAATACGGCGTTTACCACCGGATCATGACAATGATGTCGTCGTCCGGGACGCCCTTTCGTCTGATTGACCACCGACCGGAAGGACGCACCGCCGAGGCCAGTGAAATGCGCGGGCATTCGCTTCGGCAGGCCGCGAAATGCATCGTGGTCCGCACCAGGACCGCCGGGAGCCCGCCGCGGCACACTGTCGTCGTCGTGCCCGGTGACCGCCGGGTCGACCTGGAAGCCGTCACACACCATCTCGGCGGCGACCGGACGGCGTTCGCCGACCGACGGACCGCAGAGCGGCTCACCCAGTGCCGCAGCGGATCGATCGTCCCCTTCGCCTTTCAGCGGGACCTCGGGCTGCTCGCCGACCCGGCGCTGCTCGAACCCGAGGAGATCTTCTTCAACGCGGCCCGCCTCGACCGATCACTGGCGATCGCTCCGGCGGACTGGGCCGACCTCGCGCGACCGCTGATCAGGTCGGTGGCGCAGCGCGATCCGGTGACCGCCGACTGATCGAACCGACGGCACCGGCAGGCGACGAGCTCCGGGGGTGCGGCGATCCCGCACCCCCGGAGCTCCGTTTTCGGTCAGCGGGAGCCCGCGACCAGTGCGGCCTCCTCCGCCACGGTCCAGCCGTCCGCGTCCAGCAGCCGGGAGAGCGCCGGCGCGGACTGCTGCTGCACGAGCAGCTCGACCAGGCCACGGGGACGGTCCATCGAGTGCTCGATCCGCACGTCCTCGATGTTTACCCCGATCTCGCCCACCGCGGTGAACAGCCTTGCCAGGGCGCCCGGTTGGTCCGGCACCAGCACCGGGACGGCGGCCAGGTCGGTGAGCGGGGTGCCCGACTTGTGGGCGACCCGCGCCCGCCCCCGGTTGCCGTGCCGCAGGACGGCGTCCAGCGTGGCCGCGGCGTGCTTGCGCCGCGCGGTGTCCGCTCCGGCCAGGCCCCGCAGCGCGGAGATGGTCCGGCCGAGGTCGGCCGCGTACTCGTCGAGGACGTCCGCGACAGCGGCGGCGTTGGCATCCAGGATCTCGCCCCACAGGCTCGGGTCCCCGGCCGCGATGCGGGTGACGTCCCGTACCCCCGGCCCGGCGACCCGGATGCTGGACTCCCCCGCGTCCGCCAGGCGGGCCGCCATCAGGGAGGAGACCAGGTGCGGGGCGTGCGAGATGAGCGCGACGGCGTGGTCGTGCGCGGCGACGTCCATCACCACCGGCGTGCCGCCGCACAGCGAGGCGAGTTCAAGGGCTCGGTTGAGCGTCTCCTGGCCGGTGTCCGGGGACGGCGTGAGCACCCACGGCCGGCCCTCGAACAGGTCGGCCCGCCCGGCGAGCGGGCCGGAGCGCTCGGTGCCGGCCATTGGGTGGCCGCCGATGTAGCTGGCCGGGTCGGCCCCGGCGCGCGCCACCTCGTCGTGCGGCTGCGCCTTCACGCTGGCGACGTCGGTGTAGGCGTGGGCCAGGCCGTCGCGCTGGGCCTTTGCCAGGACGGTGCCGATGTGCGCGGGCGGGACGGCGAGGACGGCGAGGTCGACCGGCCCGTCGGGTGCGGTCAGCGAGCCCGCGCCCATGGCCTCCGCGGTCCTCGCCGCCGTCCGGTTGACGTCGTCCAGGTGCACCGCCACCCCGTGGCGGCTGAGCGCGAGCGCGACGGAAGTGCCGATCGCCCCGGTCCCGATGACGGCGGCGCTCCTCATCGCCCGGGCCCGTCGACGGCCGTGGCCGCGGCCCCGGTCCCGGTCTCGGCCTCGACGAAGCGCGCCAGCCTGGCGATGCCGTCCTCGACGTCCGCGCGGGTCAGGTAGCTGAAGGAGAGTCGCATGGTGTGCTCGCCGCCTCCCTGCGGGTAGAAGTACGACATCGGGGTCCAGATCACACCGTGCTGCTCGGCCGAGCGCAGCAGGGCGGCGTTGTCCGCCGGGAACGGCACCTTGACGGCCAGGAAGAACCCGCCGCTGGGGACGTTCCAGCTGAGACCGAGGGCACGCCGCCGCTCCTCCGGGAAGTGCCGCTCCAACTGCTCCAGCACGGCTGCCAGGACCTCCCCGTAGTGCGCGGCCGGCCCGGCGTTGAGCTCGGAGAGCCGCCCGTTGGCCGCCAGCAGCATCCCGGCCACCGCGGCCTGGGCGATGGGCGGGGTGTTCACCGTCACCATGCTCTTGACCTTGGCCAGTTCGTCGGCGAGCAGGCCGGTGGAACCGCTGGCGTCCCGGACCGTCTGGTCCGCGATCACGAAGCCGATCCGCGCGCCGGGGAAGACCGACTTCGAGTACGAGCCGAGGTGGACCACCCGGCGGCCGGTGTCGAGCGCCTTGAGGGTGGGCAGCCGCTCGCCGGTGCTGACCAGGCGGTAGGGGTTGTCCTCGATCACCAGCAGGTCGAGGCGCTCCGCGAGCGCGAGCAGGTCCTCGCGGGCCTGTCGGGGCATGGTGTTGCCGGACGGGTTGGAGTGGTCGGGCACCACGTAGAGCGCGCGCGGGCGCCTCCCGCGGGCCCGCTCCGCGCGGACGGCCGCCTCCACCGCCGCGCAGGAAAGGCCGTCCGGCTCCTCCTCGATCGCGGTCACCGGGATGCCGAGCAGCGAGGCGGCGCCGGTGATCCCCACGTAGCAGGGGCTGGTGGCCAGCAGGACGTCCCGGGGGCCGGCGAACAGCGCCCGGAGGGTGAGGAACATCGCCTCCTGGCAGCCCACCGTGACCACGATCGAGGCGGGGCTGACGTCGATCCCCTCGTCCTTGCGCAGCGAGTCGGCGATCAGCCCGTTGATCAGTCCCGCGGTGGGGCCGTACTGGAACAGCTTGGTACGGACGTTCGCGGGGGTGTCGCCCTGCTCGGCCAGGTGGTCGAGGTAGCGGCGCAGGTGCGTGAAGAGCTCCTCGGTGTCGAAGAAGCCCTCGTACGGCCGGCCCGGGGCGAAGGAGACCGCCTCGGGGTAGCGGATGGTCACCTCGTTGAGGAAGTTCATGGTGTCCAGCACCGGGTCGCTGACGCTGGCGTGCAGCTCCTCCTTGTGCAGGACACCGGAGGGGGACGGCTGCCCGGCCGCTGCGCCGGACTGCGGCGCGGCCCCGCCGGACGGGACCGGGCCCGGCTCCAGCACGGCGGGGCCCGCATCGGCGGCCGAGCGGGTGCCGGTCAGCAGCAGGGCGTCCTCGAACTCGCCGACCAGGATGTCGAAGACGTCGGAGACACCGGTCTGCCCGGCCACCGCCAGCCCGTGCAGCACCGGGCGGCCCAGCAGCACCGCGTCGGCGCCGAGCGCCAGCGCCGCCAGCACGTCGGTGCCGCGCCGCACGCCGCCGTCCAGCAGCACCGGGCAGCGCCCGCCGACCGCGCCGGCGACCTCCGCCAACACCTCCAAGGATGCGTAGCCGCCGTCGAGTTGTCGCCCGCCGTGGTTGGAGACGACCAGGCCGTCCGCGCCGGCCTCCAGCGCCCGGGCGGCATCCTCGGCCGTGGTGATCCCCTTGAGCAGCACGGGCAGTGCGCTGACCGAGCGCAGCCAGTCGACCACCGACCAGTCCAGGGCCGGGTCCAGTTCGGTGCGCCCGTGGCCGCTCGGCGAGGAGTAGTCGGCCGCAGGCAGGTTGGCCGGCACGATGCCGTCGGGCAGCCGGAAGTCGTTGCGCAGGTCGCGCAGCCGCCGGCCGAGCCGGGGCGCGTCCACCGTGAGGACGATCGCCTCGAAGCCAGCCCGCTCGGCCCGCTCGATGAGTTGACGGGTCGTCGAGCGGTCACGGAAGCAGTAGACCTGCAGCCAGAGCGGCGAACTCGCGGCGGCGGCCAGCTTGTCGAAGGCCTGCCCGGCGAAGGTGCTCACCACGACCGGCAGGCCCGCCACCCCCGCCGCCTGCACGGTGGCGACCTCACCCCCGGGGTGCACCATCGTGTGGTACGCCATCGGTGCCACCCCCACCGGGGCGGCCCAGCGACGCCCTAGCACCGTAACCGAGGTGTCCACCTCGCTCACACCGGTCAGCACCCGGGTGCGCAGCCGCATCCGGTCGAAGGCCAGGAGGTTCTGGGAGAGCGTCCGCTCCTCCCCCGCCCCGCCCTGGATGAAGTCCCAGACCGACGGGTCCAGGCGCTCACGGGCCAGCGCGGCGTAGTCGTCCAGGGTCAGCGCCTGCGGAGCCTCGGTCCGCACGTCGTCAGCCGTCATGGGACGACCACCTCTGCCCGCGGCGTCGGGAGTTCGATGTCGTGTCCGCGCATGCTGAGTCCCCATCCAGTAATCGGAAGCGATGTCGATTAGACGTCACAACTCCCGGTCCGGACGCCCCGACCGGCACGGCTCGGCAACTTGCTGACAGCCCGACGGGACGTCCGTCCTTCCCAATGACCGAGGTCCCGGCCGTCCCTCGCGGGACGGCCGGGATCTCCAGAAGACGCGGTGGCTGCGTATACGACGCCAAGTGCGTCATACCGTGCCTGTTTTCAACTATTTGACGTGGCCGTGTGCCGCTGCCGCGCCCGGTGAATGCTGTTACCGAACGCGGACGCCGACGGGCTCACACCGCGCAAACGCCTTTCATGCTGTCGATGAGCGTCAGGACCGCCTTCGCCGACGGCAGGATCATCCGCCCCTCGCGGGTGAGGTGCGCCCCGTTGGAGTCCCGGATGAAGAGTTTCGTTCCCAGCATCTGCTCCAGGCATTTGATCTGGTAGCTGATCGCCGGCTGGGAATACCCCAGTTCCTTCGCCGCGTGATCCATGCGCCCGATCTCGGCCACGGAAACAAAGGCTCGAAACTCCCGCTCATGCATATCTCCCCCTGTTGTTTCGGCGGGTCGCCGGAGCAACCGAACTCCGTAATGTCCAGTCCATAACAGCCGATTCGAAGTGGCGGCGCAACAGCGGCTACAGGAAGCTGCAACGGGGCCGATCCGGCCTGCGCGCCGGCCCCGCCCGGCACGCCCCGCGCAGGTAGTCGAACCACGGCCCGAACCGCGGTTCGCTCACAGAAAACAGATCATCCGATACTCGGACCAGCTCTCCGCCGAGGTCCGCGCACCGATCAACTCGACCCCCTCCAAGAGCTGATCACGACCAGTCATCCCGCTCGCGATCAGTCCCGGTTCCTCCGCCCGGACCCGGATGCCGGCGTCCAACAGTGCCTGGACGTCCTTCCTCGGGTCGCTCAGGGTCTCCACCACACGATTGCCGAAACGCAGCGGAGCCACCGTCGCGGCCCTGGCCGCGTAGCTGACCGCCTGTCCCCGCAGCAGGATGTCCATTCCCCCCATCTGCCGGTGCAGTTCGCGCACCAGGTAGAGCGTGTCGACGAACTGCTTCTCCACTGCGCCTCGGTAGCCGCGGTCCACGATCGCCAGCACTCGGGCCTGCCCGGTCATCTCAGATCACTCCGATCAGTACGGTCTTGCCCGTCGCTGCCAGGTTGGCCGCGTAGGCGTGCGGTGCCCGCATGGCGATCTCCGGCAAGTGACCGGTCGCCCCGCGGTCATCGCTGCAGAACCGGCAGCCGTACCAGTAGAGCTGCTCGGGAAACGCCTGGAGCATCTCCTGAACGATCGTGGCGGTGGTCAGGTGGCGCGTCGACCAGTCCGCCAGGTCGCGCGGCTTGAACTCGCCCAGCGACTGCTGTGTCAGCATCGTCGCGTAGCCGCATGCCCAGACCTGGACCCGCCCGCCCTGCTCCAGCATCGCCTGGACCAGCCGTAGCACGGTCGTGGTCAGATCGGTCCGGTGCGGCGCCCCCATGAAGGTCACCAGGACGTCGGTCGTGGGAATCCGGCGGGGCATCAGTGCCACACCGTCCGGACCGCGGGGTCGAGCACCAGCCGCGCGATCTCGTCCATCTCGGTCGGTACCGCCTCGGGACGGACCGCGGCGGCGACGATCCCCCGCTGGTCCAGCGAGAAACGGTCGACCAGCAGCCGGCCACCCGCGTCGAGGAAGTCCAGCAGCTCCGGACGGTCGCCCAGGGCGAGCGAGACCCCCCCTTGCACCAGGAAGAGGGTCACCTCGTCCCCGGCCCGCGCCTGGACCGCACCGTCACCGACGAAGGCCAGGGCTTCCTCGGTCGCGGACTCCTGGCTCTCGACCAGGAGATATCGCAGCGCCTGCCGGTGGAGGACTGTGCTCATCGGGTGCATCCCCTCTTATGGTGTCCGCCTTCGGGCGGGCTCTGTCGCCCGGTCGGGCGACAGCACGGCCGCCGTTCCACGTGCGGCACCGCCCCGTGATCCTCGCAAGGGTCCCGGCCTCCGCGGTCCGCCGGCACACCGTTCTGACAGGAAGGTGACAGCGGAGGCACCCTCCCCGTCTCCACCGGTCGGCCGCACCCGGCCTCCGCCGACGCGGCGCTGCCGCCGCAGGTCGACCGCTGCCGGTGAGCCGCTGGTCCTGGCGCTCGACTGGCATCTTGCGGCCACCCGGACCGCCGTTCCGGCTCGGCCTTCCCGGTCGTTCGTAGG
The DNA here is from genome assembly GCF_053598235.1 of Kitasatospora sp. NPDC001159. Taxonomy (NCBI): domain Bacteria; kingdom Bacillati; phylum Actinomycetota; class Actinomycetes; order Kitasatosporales; family Streptomycetaceae; genus Kitasatospora; species Kitasatospora sp. NPDC001159. The sequence continues at coordinate 106,010 of NZ_JBSFJV010000014.1, read as the reverse complement.
CTTGGCCATCGTCTCGCGTCCGGTACAGCTCAGGGGGTCAGCCACACGTGAAGACGGCTATCCTGCTCGCCATCGGCTGCGTCACCATCGCAGTCACGATCGCGGGCTTCTCTGCGGGCGCACGACTGCTACTGGGGCTTCGGGTCGGCCGTATCCGCGCCGCGGTGACCGGGTGCGTCGGCCTCTTCGCCACGATGGTCTTCAGCCGGACTGTGCACTCGGCTGACCGCGGCGCGCTCATCACGGTCGAGATCGGTTCGGTGCTCCTGCTGACCATGGGCTTCCTCGCCGTCTCCGAGGTCGTCCTGCCCAGTGGCTCCTGGCCGTCGATGCTGCGACTGCCCCGGGCACTGCGCCGCCGAATCGCCCGGACCCGCCGCTACTCCCAACTCAGCGCGATCGCCTATCGGCACGGCCTCGGACGGCTGCTCCGCAGCGCGGGCCGCACCTCGGCGACCGGGCACGCCGGCCATCACGAACTGGCCCGCTCGCTTCGGCGAGCCCTGGAGGAGGGCGGAGCGACGTTCGTCAAGCTGGGCCAGGTCCTCTCGACCCGGCACGACCTGCTGCCGCCGAGCTTCACCAAGGAGCTGAGCAACCTCCAGCACCAGGCCACGCCCGCGCTCTGGGAGGAGGTCGCCGAGCAGCTGCGGCAGGTTTTCCACCGGCCGCTGGAGTCGGTCTTCGCCCGGTTCGACCCGGTGCCGCTGGCGGCGGGGTCGATCGCACAGGTGCACCGGGCCCGACTGCACTCGGGTCAGGAGGTGGTCGTCAAGGTACGCCGCCCCGGCTGCCGACCGGTCGTCGAACGGGACCTCGACATCCTGTGCAGCGTCGCCCGCCGGCTCGAGGAACGGACCGACTGGGGGCGCGCCGCCGGGGTCGAGGCGTTGGCCCGCGGATTCGCCGAATCCGTCCTGGAGGAGCTGGACTTCCGGGTCGAAGCCCGGAACATGACGGCGGTCGCGGCGCGCAACCAGGCCGGGAAGGTGCTGATACCGAAGGTCTTCCCGGAGCTCTCCAGCGAGAAGGTGCTCGTCACGGAGTGGCTCGACGGCCAGCCGCTCAGCGCGTCCAGGTCGGCGTTCGAAGGTCCGGACGTGGACCCGACGGCCGTCGCCCGCACCGTCCTGGACAGCGTCCTGCGGCAGATCATGATCGGCGGGACCTTCCACGCGGACCCGCACCCGGGGAACATCCTGCTGCTCGGCGACGGCCGGCTCGCGATGCTCGACTTCGGCTCGGTCGGCCGGATCGACGGGCAACTCCAGGCCAGGCTGCGCGACCTGCTCGTGGCCATCCGCCGGGCCGACGCGGCCGCGCTCTGCGACGCACTGCTCGCACTGGCCAACCAGCCGGAGGAGATCGACCAGAAGAACCTCGAACGGGCCCTCGGGCTCTTCCTCGCACGGCACTTCAGCTCCGGAACGGCGCTCGACCGCACCGCGTTCAGCGATCTCTTCCGGCTGGTCACCGCCCACCGGCTGACCATTCCGAACAGCATCGCGGCGGCGTTCCGCGCGCTCGCCACGCTGGAGGGCACCCTCACCCGGATCGCCCCCGACTTCGATCTGACGGCCGAGGCGAAGCAGTTCGCCTGGGCGCAGGTCACCGAGTCGGCATCGCCGTCGAAGCTGGGAGGCCGGGCCGCCGACGAGTTGCTCGACATGCTCCTGATCGGTCGCAGGCTGCCCCGTCGGCTGGACCGGATCACCAGCGCGATCGAGCAGGGCCGGCTGAGCGTGAACATCCGGCTGCTCGGGAACCGCCATGACCGCGGCTTCCTGCAGACCCTCGTGCACGAAGTCATCCTGACCGCCCTCGGGGCGACCACCGGGGTGATGGCGGTCATCCTGCTCAGCACCGCCCGCGGACCCCGGATCACCTCGTCGGTCAGCCTCTTCGAGGTGATCGGCTACAACCTGCTGGTGGTCAGCGCCATCCTGATGGTGCGGGTACTCTTCACCATCTTCCACGCCCGCCGCCGGTAGCCGTGGGGTCCCGGCCGCCGATGACGCGGCCGGGACCGTGAGGTCCGGGGCCGCCCGCCGATCCGACCGGACCGACGAGCGGCTCGCGAAGTCCGGCAGCCGGGCACCCACCGCCGCGCTACGCCGCGGCGCGGACGCTCGCGACGAACCCGGCGAGCCGGTCGGAGCCCCAGAACTTGTCGGGCCCGTGCAGGAAGAACGGCACCCCGAACACGCCGTCGCGGCCGAGCGCGCGCAGCGCCTCGACGCCGCGGGCGAGGATCGCCGGGTCGTCGACGGCGTTGCCGACGGCGTCCGGGTCGAGGCCCGCCGCCGCGCCAGCGTCCGCGATCACGGCCCGGTCGGAGATGTCCAGGCCGCGTTCGAACCGCGCCCGGTAGACCTGGTCGAGGTACTCACGGCCCAGGCTGGCGTCCTCGGCGACCAGCCAGCCGAGGTGGGCGATGTCCCAGTCGGGTGCGGTGTCGACCGGCCAGGCGACCGTCAGTCCCCGCTCGGCGGCCAGCCGTTTGACGTCCTGCAGGATGTAGAGGTGCTTCTCCTTCGACATCGGGACGTAGGGCAGCCGGACGTCCGTCCCGGCCAGGAGCCGGGAGGTCGCCTCGCCCGGCTCCCAGTACGGACGCCATTCGATCCGCTCCGCCACGTCGCGCGCGTTCTCGGTCAGCTCCCGGAAGGCCAGCCACGAGTACGGGCTGCGTAGGGAGAAATACCAGCGTGCCGGTTCGACCGCCAACTCAGGCTCCTGGGGCTCTAGATGGTGATGCCGCCGTCGATCTGCAGGACGGCGCCGGTGATGTAGCCCGCACGCGGCGAGACCAGGTAGGCGACCAGGTCGGCGACCTCGTCCGCGGTGCCGAGGCGGCCCAGCGGCACCGACTCCAGCGCCTTGTCCTTCGTCTTGCCGGTGAGCACCGAAGTCATGTCGGTGTCGATGAAGCCGGGGGCGACCACGTTGGCGCGGATGCCGTAGCGGCCGACCTCCTTGGCCAGGGCCCGGGAGAAGCCGATGATCCCGGCCTTGGAGGCGGAGTAGTTGCTCTGGGTGGCGTTGCCGTAGACGCCGGCGACCGACGAGATGTTGACGATCGCGCCGCCCTTGCGCTTCATCATGCCGAAGACGACGGCACGGCAGGCGTGGTAGACCCCGTCCAGGTTGGTGTCGAGCACCTGGTGCCACTCCTCGTCCTTCATCAGGACGAGCGGGTTGTCCCGGGTGATGCCGGCGGCGGTCACAGCCGCGTCGATCGGGCCGAGCTCCCGCTCGGTCTCCTCGACAAACCCGCGCACCGTCGCGAGGTCGCGCACGTCGACCTTGCGGCTCAGCACCCGCACGCCGAGGTCCCCCGTCTCCTTCTCAAGGACGCGGGCGGCCTCCTCGTTGGACTGGTAGCAGAAGGCGACGTCGAAGCCGTCCTGCGCCAGTCGCAGCACGGTGGCGCGGCCGATGCCGCGCGAGCCGCCGGTGACCAGCGCCACCCGGGTGTCGTTCTCAGCCATGACTCTCTCCAATGGGGACCAGCCGGAGTTCCTCGGCCGGGCGGAACGTCAGCACGGCGCTTTCGACGGTCAGCACGGGCTCACCGTCCACCAGGCTCCGGCCGGTGATGATCAGGGTGTCGCTCAGGGCCCGGACGATGACGGCCCGATGCTCCAGCAGGTCGCCCGGCAGCACCGGCCGGTGGTACTCGACGCCGGACACACCGCCGAAGAGCATCACCCGCCCGGCCATCACGTCGGGGTTGGGGTCCTCCCAGGTGGCCAGCAGACCCGCCGCCTGGCACCAGGACTCCATCAACAGCACCTGCGGGTAGGCGAAGTCCTCGTCGTCCGCCGCCGCGCGGTACCAGGGTTCGTTGCAGCTCACCGCCTTCACGGCGGTGATCCGCTCCCCCGGTACGAGTTCCAGGACCCGGTCGACCAGCAGGATCGGGAAGCGGTGCGGCAGCACCCGCCTGATCCCCGCCTGGCCGATGACCTCGGACGACCCGGCCATCACGCCTCCCCTCCGCTACCGAACCGCAGCCGGACCTGAGCCGCGGCGGCACGCTCGGTCGCCACCTTGCCGCTGCACTTCCAGGCACCGGGGCCTCCGGTCCAGGTGAGCTCGACCTGCAGCCGGTCGCCCGGGAAGACGGGGCTCAGGAAGCGCGCCGACTCCACCGATGCCAGGGCCAACGGGCCACCCCCCGGCGGTGGGGCCTGGAGCGCGCCGAGCCGGACGCACTCGATCACGCAGACCCCCGGGAAGATCGGGAACCCCGGGTAGTGGCCGGGCAGCACCGTCTCGTCCTCGCCGACGGTGACCTCGGCAGCCGCGTGGAATCGCCCTTTCCCGTCGACGGCCGGCGGGCGCACCACCTCCACCCTGGCGACGACCGGGCTGATCACGCCGACCCGAGCTTTCCGCGCAGCAGCTCGTAGGCGGTGCGGAGCGAGGTGATCAGCGGGAAGTCCCGCTCCTCCAACCGCAGGCCGTACTTCTTCTCCAGCACGACCACCACTTCCAGGGCCAGCAGCGAGTCGATCCCGAGATCGGCGACGAAGGCGGCGTCGTCGGTCAGCTCCTCGACGTCGACGTCGAGGACGTGCGCGACGGTCCGGCGCAGGTCCTCCTTCTCCAGGACGGTGATGGCCGAGGCGTCCTGCGTCGTCATGGTGATGTCCTTCCGTGAGCGTGGGTGGGTCGGGGTCAGCGGAGGCGGATCAGGGCGCAGCCGACCGCGCCGTCGCGGTCGACCGACGTGACCAGGGCGATCCGGCCGGCGGCCGAGGGGTCGTCCTCGGCGTGCACCAGGACACCGGCCACCTGGAAGGCCGCCGACGCGGCCACGGTGTCGCCGAGCAGGGCGGCCTGGGTGAGGTGGCGCGGGTTCGCACCGGCGGTGGCAGCCTCGACCACGGCCTGCTCCTGCTCGCCCAGCGGGCCGGGCAGCTCGCTGGTGGAGACCGCCCACAGCTCCTCCGGCCGCACCTGCGCGCGGCGCAGCGCACGCTCCACGCAGGAGGCCAGGGCCGTACGGACGTCACCGTCGAGGGCGATGCCCATCTGGACGGCGAGGAGCTCGGCCAGCACCGGCTGCTCCGGGTCGTCCGGGTCCGCGCGCTCGATCAGCAGCAGGCCGCAGCCCTCGCCGGCCGGCTGCGGCGCTCCGTCGGCCTGCGGGTCGTGGGAGTGCTCGTCCAGCCAGGAGCGGGCGTGCGAGAACTCCTCCACGGCGCCGCACAGCACGGTCCGGGCCCGGCCGAAGTTCAGCAGCCGACGGGAGTAGTTGAGGGCGTACAGCCCGGCCGCGTGACCGCCGGCGATGGTGGTGTTGGCACCCTTGAGCTGGTGCCAGATCGCGCTCTGGCCGGCGGCGCAGTTCATCACGGCGTTCGGGAACCGCGCCGGGTCCACGAAGTAGGGCTTCTCGCCGGTGAACGAGTCCCGGGTGAAGTCCATCTGGCTCTGCACGCTGCCGATGGTCGTGCCGAGCACGAGGGCGGAGTCCTCGCCGGTGGCGACCTGCCGGTTGCGCGGCGCGTCGTCGAGCAGCCGGCCGACCGTGGTGACGGCGAGTCCGGTGGCCCGGTCCATCGACCGGGTGCCCTTCTTGCCGAGCACCGCGCGAATGTCGAAGTCCGGTACCAGGCAGGCCGTTTCGGCCGGCGCCTGCCAGGGCTCACGGGCCAGCGGCGCCTCGGCCACCCGGCGTTCCCGCAGCCCCTCGGCGAACGCCTCCCGGCCGATGCCGAACGGCGACACCGCCGACCAGGCCGTGATGACCGTGCGATTCACAGGGGTTGAGGTCGTACTCATATCTGCTCCGTTGCTCTCCGCGGTTTCGCCTGCCGGATCCGGCACGGCTGTCAGGCCTCGCCCCGGAGCGCCTTGGCGACGCGCTCGTCGAAGGTGACCAGGTTCCACTCGCGCCGGTTGTCGACGACGGCGTAGCCGTGGGTGACCTTGCCGGTGGCGGTCTGGACGAGCTTGCCGTCACGGACCACGTAGCAGTCCATCCGCGAGGTGTAGGTGAAGTCCTTGAAGATGTCCTCCACCGTGTAGACGGTGTAGAGCTCCTCCTCCATGAGCGCCTCGTCGACGATCTGGATCTTCGAGTGCGGGCAGGCGGGGATCCAGCGGCGCTCGTCCATCAGGGTCCGCACGGAGATGCCCCGGTCGGCCAGGAACAGGTCGACGACCTCCTCCATCTGGCGCAGGTAGCTGGACATCTGCAGGCGCTCGGAGAAGTGGCAGTAGGGGTACGGGATGCGCCACTTCCAGCCGAAGGAGTTGGTGCCGGCGGTGAGCAGGTCGAGCACCGGGTCGGGACCGGTGGTGCCGCGGCCGGCGGACAGCGAGGTGGTGGCCGCGCCGAGGTCGAGCCCGGAGATGTCGGGCGGCGTCTGCAGGCCGCGCACCGGTGTGCCGAGGCGGTCCGTGACGAAGCGGGCGATCGGCGCCGGCGGCTCGCTCGCCTCCTCGATGTAGCTCTCGCGGCGCAGCACGGCCTTGGCCCTGGCGGCGACCAGCTTGGTCGGCGCGCCGTCGCGCTCACCGGTCAGGGTGACGGTGAAGGAGACCGCGGTGTCCTCGTCCCCGGCCTTGGGGACGACGTGCGCCTCGACCGTCTCGTCCATGAAGAGGGCGCTCAGGATGCGGGTGTCGAGGTCGACGAGGTCCACGCCGAGGCCGTGCTCCGTGTAGAGCGCGCGGGCCTCGAGGCCGGCTTCGGCGAAGTGGAGCAGGATGGCTTCCTCGACGAGGTAGTTGATGTGCTTGAAGCCGATCCAGGTGCAGATGTTGGCGCCCTCGAAGCGTGTGCGCAGCGGCACCGTCGTCTCGCTGGTGAGGAGCGCCTTGACTGCGCTTTCGGTCACGGTGGTCATCGGAGGTGCTCCCCTGAAGGTGTGGGTCCGGGGCCGCCTGTCGGTCACGCGGCCGGCAAGGTGCTGACGAAGCGATCGACCACGGCGGCAAGGTCGCCCGCCTGCTCGATCATCAGGAAGTGCCCACTGTCGGGCAGTTGGTGGAACCGCCCCTGCGGCAGGTCGGCCGCCAGCAGGCGGCCCTCCTCCGGGAGCGCGATCGAGTCGTGCTCGCCCGCGATCACGAGGCAGGGCACGGGGAACCGTTCGGTGCGTAGCCACGGGGTGGCCAGGTAAGTCTCGAAGAACCGGATCCAGCCGTAGGCGCCGACCCGGTCACGCACCCGCCCGCCGAGCTCCTCGACCAGCTCGTCCGAGACCCGGCCACCGGCGTGCGCCCGCACGCCCTCGGTCATGGTCCGGACGAAGTTCTGGACGGCGATCTCCACCGACTCCCAGCTGAAGTCCTCTGCCGAACGGCGGTAGAACGGGGACACCAGGACGAGGGCGGTGATGCCGTACTCGGTGAAGGGGTCGGCTCCGAGCTCCAACTGCCGGTGGAGGAACTCCAGCAGGCTGTTGGTCCCCATCGAGTGGCCGACCACCACGCCGGCCCCGCCGGGCACCCCGCGCAGCGCGTCCGCCACGTACGGCACGACATCACCCCGCGAGCTCCAGTGGGCCACGCAGTCACCGCGCCAGGGGAGGTCGGCGGCCCAGACCTCGGGGCCGTCGTTCCGCCCGCGGTGGGCGAGGAAGGCGTCCCAGACGCTCGCGCTGTTGGCCAGTCCGTGGAGCAGCAGCATCCGGCCGGGGCCGCCGGCCGCGCGGCGGTGCACGACCACCGGTGGCGGCACGGCGAGTGGGGCCTTCGGCGCCGCACCGGCGGCGAGGACGCTACCCGGGCCGGACATCACGCGCCCGGCCGGAGCAGGACGAGTCCCGCGCTGGCGTCGTCGGTGTCTCCCCCCGCGCTGGCGAACACCGGCCCGGTACCGCCGCTGGCGAACCAGCCGACGGCCGCGGCGCACTGGAGGACGCCGAGCGTGCCGGAGGCGAGGCCGAAGCGGGCGCCGAGGTCCTGTCGCAGTACGCCGTCCAGCAGCCCCTCCGGCAACGCGTCCGTCTCCGGCACCTGCCACAGGGCCGGACGTTCGCCGACCGAGGCCGTCAGCTTCGCCAGGGAGGCCGCCAGCCCGGCGCCACGCACGGTGTCACCCAGCACGGCCAGCGCCGGGACGCCCCGCTCGGCTGCCGCCTCCGCGCTCTCCAGCACCACGGCCGCCGAGCCGTCCACGGTCGCAGTGCCGCCGACGAAGGCGCGCACGGCCTCGTTGTCGGGCTCGACGCCCAGGACCAGCGCCCGGGAGACCCGGCCGGCCCGGATCAGTTCCGCGCCCCAGCGCAGGGCGTCCAGCCCGGAGGTGGCGCCGTTGCACAGCATCAGGTTCGGGCCGCGCAGGCCGAAGCGGATGGCAACGGAGGAGGCGACGACGTTGCTGGAGGCGTTCGGCAGGTCCATGGGGCTGCCGGCGGCCGCGGTCTCCCGGGTGATGGTGTCCATCGCCCGGGTGATGGTGTCGATGTTGCCGTAGTTGGAGCTGACCACCACCGCCACGCTGAGTGCTGGGACCTTCAGGCCCTCGTCGTCCACCAGCGCGGCGTCGCGCAGCGCCGACTGAGCTGCGCAGTACGCCAGTTGGGTCGCCCGGTCCTTGTAGCGCAGGCCCTTCCTACCGACGAGCTCCTTCGGCTCGACCGGCGGCGCGTCGGCCGGCCCCGGCTCGATCAGCTCGCGGGCCGACGCCGCACGGGGCAGCACCACGCCCACCCCGGTTACCAGCACAGTCATCGGGCCGCCTCCACGATCGCCACGGCGTTCACGCCGCCGAAGCCGAATGCGTTCAACTGGGCCACCGCCAGGGGTGCTTGTGCGGCCTCCCCGGTGACGATCCGGAAGCCGGCCGCCTCGTCCACCGGGTCGTCCAGCCCGACGGTCGGCGGCACCAGGCCCTCGGCCAGGGAGCTCAGCGTCACGACCAGGTTGAGCAGGCCGGAGGCTCCCGAAGTGTGGCCGGTCATGGACTTGATGGCCGTCATCAGCGGCCTGCCCGCGTCCTCGCCGAACGCGTCGGCGAGGGCGACGGCCTCGGCCTCGTCGTTGAGCAGGGTGCCGGTGCCGTGCACCATGACCAGGTCGACGTCCGCAGGCTTCAGGCCGGCGCCGGCGTGCGCCGCACGGATGGCCTCGGCGATGCCGACCGGGTCGGGCGCGGTCACGTGGTAGGCGTCGCAGTTGACGGCCACGCTGCGCACCACGCCGTGCGGCTTCCGGCCTTCGGCGGGGGTCCGGGTCAGTACGACGGCGGCAGCGCCCTCGCCCATGAGAACACCGGCACGGTTGCGGTCGAACGGCCGCACCCGCTCCGGCGGAACGGGTTGGACCCGCTCCAGCAGGCCGTACATGGTCTCGGTGAGCACGTCCACGCCGGCCACGATCACCGTCTCGGCCGTGCCGGCCTCCAGCAGGTCGGTGGCCAGGGCCAACGCGTACAGCCCGGCGGAGCAGGCGTTGGAGAAGGTGTGGGTGTCGTCGGCGTTGAAGGCCTCACGCAGTGCCGTGCCGAAGTGCAGGTCCTGCGGCGGGAAGTCGATACCGTCGCGTTGCCACAACTCGACCGAGCGCAGTTCCCGCAGACCGGTGCCGACCAGGATCGGCACGCCGCTCAGGTCCCGCTCGTCGAGGCCGGCGTCCCGAGCGGCCTGGCCGACCACGTCGATCAGCAGGGCGGTCGCGCGGCGTGGGACGTCGGCACCAGGCTCGGGGCGGTCGTCGACCTCGTAGGCGAAGTGGGAGTCGTGACGGCTGAGGTCGAAGCCCTTCAGCTCGCCCACGCCGGAGACTCCGGCGCACAGGTTGGCGAACAGCTCGCCGGGGTCACGGCCGATGCCGGCCACCGCGCCCACACCGGTCACGGCCCAGCTCATGCCTCCACCCCGTCGTACTTCCCGAGCAGGACCACCGCGTTGTTTCCGCCGAACGCCAGCCCGTTGTTCTGGACGATCCGCAGCTCGGCCTCGACCGCGACGTTCGGCACGCAGTCGACGTCGCACTCGGGGTCGGTGGTGGTGTGGTTGATGGTCGGCGGGATGAAGTTGTTGGTGATGGCCAGCGCACAGCCGATCGCGGAGAGCGCGCTCGCGGCACCCATGGTGTGGCCGATCATCGACTTCATGGAGATGACCTTCGGCGGCTGCGTTCCGAAAACCTCGCGGATGGCGCGCGCCTCGGTGACGTCATTGGCCTTGGTGCCGGTGCCGTGGGCGGAGATGAGGTCCACCTGCTCCGGTTTGACCCCGGCGTTCTCCAGGGCGATCTCCATGCACCGGCCGACGCTGTCCTGGTTGGGTGCGACCTGATGGTAGGCGTCGCAGTTCAGGCCGTAGCCGAGCACCTCGGCATAGATGCGCGCGCCGCGGGCGAGCGCGGAGTCGAGGCTTTCCAGGACCAGGATGCCGGCGCCCTCGCCGGTGAGGATGCCCTTGCGGTCCACGTCGAAGGGCTGGCACCGGTCGGGCGCGATGGTGCCGAGCCGGTAGAACCCGGAGAAGGTCTTGCGGCACATGGCGTCCGCGCCGCCGCACAGGGCGTACTCGGCCTCACCGGAGCGGACCGCGTCGAAGCCGTAGCCGATCGCGTAGTTGCCCGCGGCGCATGCGGTCGGGATCGTCACCGCCTCGACGTCGGCCAGCTGCAGCTCCTGGGCGATGGCCGCGGACAGCCGACCGGCCGCGACCCGACGGGCGGACTCGGGTGCCATGTGCTCGGGGCCGTGCAGCACCTCGGCCTCGACCATGTGGTCGAGGTCGCGGGACTCGCCGTCGGTGGTGCCTACGGTGACGACGCCGGGGCGTGACCGCCATACCTCGAGGTCCAGCCCGGCGTCGTCGATCGCCATCCGGGCGGCCGCGACGGAGTACTGGGTGGCGCGGCCGAGTTGCTCGACGGGCAGGTGCCGGATCCACTGCTCGGGCTCGAACCCGACCACCTCACATCCGTTGGCGTGGTCGAAGCCCTCGACGTCGAACACGGTGATCGGCTTGGCCCCGCTGCTTCCGCTGCGCAGGCCCTGCAGGAACTCACCGGCTCCCATCCCGATACTGGAGACCACCCCCAGCCCGGTGATCACCACTCTGCGCGGGCCAGTCCGCCCCAACATCGCCATCCCGACCTCTCCGTCCCGTGTCCCGGCCTTGCCCTGTCCGAACGATGCCCTCGGTTACCAGCCGGCGGCCTCGGCGACGACCTCGTAAACGCCCTTGAGGTTCACCATGCGGGCCAGCTCGGACTGGTCGATGGTGATGCTGAACTGCTTCTCCAGATTCGCGAGAATCTCGATCGAACGCAGCGAGTCGGCGTTGTGGTCCTCCTTGAAGAGGCTGGTCTCGGTGACCTCGTCCTCCTCGATCTCGAGAATGTCACAGACGATCTCCTTGATCTTCTGGGACTGCTCTTCGTAGGTGGCCATTATGGGGACCCTTCCTTTTCGGTACGGCAATCGGGGGCAACTGCCCAGGTTTTCTGCCGGAGATCGTTCTATGACACCCCCGCGGGCACCGGCAACCGTGACGGCAGAATCCTGCCAAGTACGCCCGCGCGAAACCCCGCTCGCCGGCCCGCGTCGCTGCTGACCAGGACGTCCGGGAGGCCTGACGACTCGGCAGCGTCACCGACGGCGGTCCTCTCCGTCCGGGGCGGCCACTGCAGCAACCTGCCACCCGACGGAATCCCCGTCACGAACTCCTGCATCATCGGGCCTTACCGAAGTGGCCCAACTCGGCGGCAGATCCGCTACCACACTCGATTCTTCGATGTGGGCTGGAAGCCGGGGAGACCGACCGGCCAGCATGGCCACGGCTGATCGGTGAAATGAACCACCCAGACGACTAGGAGTGGGTTCTCAGTGAGCGCGGACCACAAGACCAGGTGTTTCACGGGCCTTACCGTTGACCACATTCAAGTCTATGTAAGCGATATCGCCTCGAAGGCTGAGGCGTTGGCCGGGAATTACGGCCTGTGCCCGGTCGGCTCCGCCCGCGTTCCGGGGACGGCCCACTCCTACACGCTGGCGTCCTCCGACATCCTGTTCGTACTGACCGAGCCGATGACGGAGGATCACCCCGGCTCCGCCTACCTGGAGCAGCACGGCGAGGGCGTGGCCGACATCGCGCTGGGCACCGACGATGCCCGCGCCGCGTTCCACGAGGCGGTCCGGCGCGGAGCCAGCCCGGTGGCGGAGCCGGTGGAGCGGGACGGCTTCGTCCTCGCCTCGATCATGGCGTTCGGGGACGTGGTGCACACCTTCGTGCAGCGTCCGGCCGGTGCCGCGCGGCACGCGCTGCCCGGGTTCCTCCCGCAGACGGACCTCCAGGCCTCGGCGGAACTGGGACTGCGCAAGGTCGACCACTTCGCGATCTGTGTCGAGGCGGGACAGCTCGACCAGGTCGTCGGCTTCTACTGCGACGTCCTCGACTTCGCCATGATCTTCGAGGAGCGCATCGTCGTCGGCACCCAGGCGATGAACTCGAAGGTGGTGCAGAGCGCGTCCGGCCTGGTCACCCTCACCGTCATCGAGCCGGACCTGAGCCGCGATCCGGGGCAGATCGACTCGTTCCTGAAGAACCACGGCGGCGCCGGCGTCCAGCACGTCGCCATGGCGACCGAGGACATCGTCGCCTCCGTCGGTGAACTGGTGCGGCGCGGAGTGGATTTCCTGTCCACCCCCGGGACGTACTACGAGCTCCTGGCGGACCGCATCGAGGTCTCCCGGCACTCGGTGGACGAGCTGCGCGCCCTGAACCTGCTGGTCGACGAGGACCACGAGGGACAGCTGTTCCAGGTCTTCGCCCGGTCCACCCACCCGCGCGGCACCTACTTCTTCGAGGTCATCGAGCGAGCCGGTGCCCGGACCTTCGGCAGCGGCAACATCAAGGCGCTCTACGAGGCGGTCGAACTGCACCACGAACAGACCCGGCAGAGCGAGCAGGAGGCTCAGCAGTCCCTGCTGTCCCACCCGGAAGCGCGGCCGTCCGCCAGCCGGTGAGGGTCGGAAACCAAAGAGAAAGGGGCGCTGCCGTGGAGACCATCCGCGTCGAAGGCCTGACCAAGTCCTACGCCGGCACCCAGGCGCTGTCCGCGATCGACTTCACCGCCCGGGCCGGCACCGTCCTGGGGCTGCTGGGCCCGAACGGCTCCGGCAAGACGACCACGGTCCGAATCCTCTCGACCCTGCTGCGCCCGGACGAGGGGCGCGCCTGGATCGCCGGCCACGACGTCACCGCCGAGCCGGACCGGGTCCGCGCGGCGATCGGCCTCACCGGCCAGTACGCGGCGGTGGACGACGAGCTGACCGGCCAGCAGAACCTGGAGCTGATCGGGCGGCTGCTGGGGCTGTCCCGCGCGGCGGCCCGGGCCCGCGCCACGGAGCTGATCGAGCGGTTCCAACTGGAGGCGGCGGCCCGGCGGATGGCCAAGACGTACTCCGGCGGCATGCGGCGTCGGCTGGACGTGGCCGCGAGCCTGGTCGGCCGCCCGCGCGTGCTCTTCCTCGACGAGCCGACCACCGGTCTCGACCCGCGCAGCCGCAGCGAGGTCTGGTCGCTCGTGCGCGAACTCGTCAAGGACGGCGTCACGGTCCTGCTCACCACGCAGTACCTGGAGGAGGCCGACCAGCTGGCCAACGACCTGGTGGTCCTGAACCAGGGCCGGGTGGCCGCCACCGGCACCCCGACCGAGCTGAAGTCCCAGGTCGGCGGCCTCACGCTGGAGGTCCGGGTGCTGGACCCGGCCCGCTGCACCGAGGTGGCCGACTACCTCACGGTGATCAGCGGAGCGGAGGCGACCGTGGACCAGGACACCGGCCTGATCGGCGCCCCGGCCGGCGACGCGAAGTCGCTGCGCCTGCTGGCCCAGCAACTGGAGGACGCCGAGGTGCCGTTCGTCGAACTGGCGCTGCGCCAGGCGACGCTCGACGAGGTCTTCTTCACCCTGACCGGCCGCGGTGCGTCCCAGGCCACCCCCGAGGCCGTGCCGGCCGGAGCCGTTGAAGGGAATCGTCGATGAGCGTCACCGATCCGAGCGTTCAGTCCGCACCGCTGACGAACGCGACCCGTGGCGGCCTGCTGAGCCACACGCTGATCCTCGCGGGCCGCAACCTGACCAAGCTCCGGAGCGCACCGCAGCTCGTGGTGTTCAGCGCCCTGCAGCCCATCATCATGATGGTGATCTTCATGGTCCTGTTCGGCGGCGCGGTCTCCGGTAGCCAGTCGGACTACCTCCAGTTCCTGCTGCCGGGGATGCTGGCCCAGAACGCGGCCTTCATGGTGGTCAACGTGGGGCAGGGGATCAACAGCGACATCGACAAGGGCATCTTCGACCGCTTCCGAAGCCTGCCCATCGCCCGGTCCGCGCCGCTGGTCGCGCACATCATCGGCGATCTGCCCCGGCAGGCGGCCTCCACGATCGTCATCCTGACCTTCGGATTCTGCGTCGGGTTCCGGGTCCACACCAACCCGTTCTCCGTCCTCGCGGCCGTCCTGCTGGTCCTTCTGGTGTCGTTCGCCTTCTCCTGGATCGCCCTGACGATCGGTCTGGTCTCGAAGAAGCCCGAGTCGGTCAACATGCTCGTGATGATGCTGCTGTTCCCGATGGCGTTCGGCAGCAACACCCTGGTCGGCACCGGCACCCTGCCGGGTTGGCTCCAGGCCTGGTCCAAGATCAACCCCGTATCGCTGCTGACCGACTCCCTCCGGGGCCTGCTGACTGGCCCGACGTCCGGAGCCGGCTCGCACCTGCTGTCAACGGTACTGGCGTGTGGAGTGGTGTTCGCGGTGTTCGTGCCGCTGGCCGTCCGCGCGTACGGGCGCCGGATCTAAGCGCCGCCGCCGGAACCGGACGCGACGTCGCCCAGCCGCCCGGCTGGGCGCGTCGCCCGGTTCCCGTTTGGGCTCTCTCATCATCTTGTTCATTGCAGAAGGGGACGTACCGTGCCTAGCGAGACCTCGAAGCGCACCGCGAGCGGAGATGTGGCCGACCGTTCGAGGCATGAACTTCCGCTCACTGCTGCGCAGTTGGGAATCTGGCATGCACAGCAGCTCGACCCCTTCAGCACGGCCTACCAAGGTGGCGAGTACCTGGAGATCGCCGGCCCGGTCGACGCCCGACGACTGGAACTGGCGATCCGGCAGACCCTGGACGAGGCGCAGACGCTCCGCGCGCGTGTGATCGCGGGACCGGACGGCCCCCGGCAGATCGTCGAACCGGCGGCCGACTGGACCCTCTCCGTGGTGGACCTGTGCCACGAGTCCGATCCGCTGGCCGCGGCCGAGCAGGAGATGTGGCGGGTGCTGGGCACCCCCCTCGACCCGGGAAGCGACCCGCTCTTCGGCTGTGTGCTGTTCGCCGTGGAGCAGAACCGCTTCCTGTGGTTCCACCACTACCACCACCTGGTGGCGGACGGCTTCACGGTCTCCGCGGTCGCCCGGCGCGTGTCCGAGCTCTACACCGCGGCGGCGAACGCGGACCAGGAGGTCGCCGCGCCGTTCCTGCCGCTCGCGGAGCTGATCGAGGCGGACGCCGCCTACCGGGCGTCGGAGCAGTTCGAGACCGACCGCGCGTTCTGGGCCCTGGAGCTCGCGGACGCGCCCACGCCGGCGTCGCTCGCCACCAAACCGCCGGCCCTGCCGCGCACCAAGGTGCGGCACACCATGGCCCTGGGCGCGACCGAGCTGGACGGGCTGCGCGGCGCGGCCCGCGAGGCCGCGGTGGCCTGGCCGGTGGCCGTCTTCACCGCGGTGGCGCTCTATCTGCAGCGCATCGCCGGCACCGACGAGGTCACGCTCGGCATACCGGTGACGACCCGGCTGGGCCGGACCGCCCTGCAGACGCCCGGCATGGTGTCCAACGTGCTGCCGCTGCGGCTGTCGCTGCGCTCCGGCATGACGGTCGACGAGGCGCTGCGCCACGTCTCGGGACGCCTGCGCGAGGTCATGCGGCACCAGCGCTACCGCTACGAGGACCTGCGCCGCGAGCACGGCGGCAGCGGCCGGGACAACGTCCTGGTCGGTCCCCAGGTCAACGTCATGGCCTTCGGAGCCGAGCTGACCTTCGACGGCCACCCCGTCACCGTCCACAACCTGTCGATCGGGCCGACCGACGACCTCTCGGTCGTGGTGTACACCCAGGCCGAGGGCACCGAGCTGCGCATCGACGTCGACGGCAACGCCGACCGGTACCGGGCGGACGAGGTCGCCGCGCACCAGCGGCGCCTGGGTCTGGTCTTCGAGCAGCTCGCCTCGGCCGGCGGCGACCTTCCGCTCGGCCGGCTGGAGATCCTCACCCCCGCCGAACAGGCCCTCGCTCCGGCGGCCGGCAGCACCGCCTTCCCCGCCGCGCGGATTCCGGGGCCGGACGCGACCCTGACCGGTCTGTTCTCGCGGCAGGCCCGACGGGCGCCGGACGCCCCGGCGCTGACGTACGCCGGCACCACGCTGACCTATGACGAACTGAACGCCCGGGCCAACCGGCTGGCCCACCACCTGATCCGCCGGGGCGCGGGCCCGGAGCGCTACGTCGCCCTGGCCCTGCCGCGTTCGTTGGACCTCGTCGTCGCGGTCCTGGCCGTCCTCAAGACCGGCGCCGCCTACGTTCCGATGGACCCCGCGGCGCCGGCCGACCGGTTGGCGTTCATGCTGGACGACGCGCGCCCCGCAATGCTGGTGACCGTCGGCGACGCGGACGGTCCGGCCGGCGCGGACCAGCGGTCCGCCGTGCCCCAGCTGGTCGTGGACGCACCCGAGGTCCTGGCCGCCCTGGCCGAGGAGCCGTCCACCGACCCGGTGGTCGACGGGCTGACGCCGGACAACGCCGCGTACGTCATCTACACCTCCGGCTCCACCGGACGCCCCAAGGGCGTCGTGGTCAGCCACCGCAACGTACTGCGCCTGTTCACCGCCGCCGCCGAGCACTTCGACTTCGGGCCGATGGACGTGTGGACGATGTTCCACTCCTTCGCCTTCGACTTCTCGATCTGGGAGATCTGGGGCCCGCTCCTGCACGGCGGCCGGCTCGTGGTGGTGCCGTTCGACGTGTCGCGCTCCCCCGAGGACTTCCTCGCGCTGCTGGCCGAGGAGCACGTCACCGTCCTGAACCAGACCCCCTCGGCGTTCCACCAGCTCGTCCAGGCCGACCGGGAACACCCCGACCGGCCGCTGGACCTGCGCTACGTGGTCTTCGGCGGCGAAGCCCTGGACCTGGGCCGACTGGCGGCCTGGTACGACCACCGCGCCGACGACGCCCCCGTGCTGGTCAACATGTACGGGATCACCGAGACCACGGTCCACGTCAGCCACCTCGCGCTCGACCGCACCCTCTCCGCCCGCGCCTGCGGCAGCCTCATCGGCGGCCCGCTGAACGACCTGGGCCTGCTCGTCCTGGACCAGGCGCTCCAGCCGGTGCCCGCCGGGGTCGTAGGCGAGCTCTACGTGGTCGGCGCGGGTCTGGCCCGCGGCTACCTGGGGCTCCCCGGGCTGACGGCCAGCCGGTTCGTGGCCGCGCCCTTCGCCGCGGCCGGCCAGCGGATGTACCGTACCGGCGACCTCGCCCGGCGGCAGGAGGACGGCTCGCTCGAATACGTCGGCCGCGCCGACGACCAGGTGAAGATCCGTGGCTTCCGGATCGAGCTGGGCGAGATCGAAGCTGTACTCAGCGACCTCCCGGGCACCACCCAGGTCACCGTCCTCGCCCGCTCGGACGGGCCCGGCGAGACCACGCTGGTGGCCTACGTCGTGCCGGCCACCGACGAGCCGTTCGACCTCGCGGAGCTGCGCCGGCTCGCCGCCGCGGCCCTGCCGAACTACATGGTGCCGAGCGCCTTCGTGCCCGTCCCGGCGATGCCGCTGACGGTGAACGGCAAGATCGACCGGGCGGCACTGCCCGCACCGGACCTGAGCGCCGGAGTGTCCGGACGGGCACCGCGCACCGCCCAGGAGTCGCTGCTGTGCGACCTCGTCGCCGAGCTGCTGAACCTTCCGCGGGTCGGCATCGACGACGACTTCTTCGCCCTGGGCGGCGACAGCATCCTGTCGATCCAGCTGGTCGGCGCCGCCCGGCGGGCCGGCCTCCGGTTCACCACCCGCGACGTCTTCCAGAGCCGCACCGTCGAGGCGCTGGCCGCGGCGTCCGACCACAACCCGGCCCAGGCCACCGACCACGAGCCCGACACCGGTGAACTTCCCGCCACCCCGGTGATCCGCTGGCTCCAGGAGCGGGGCGGGCAGATCGACCAGTACCACCAGGCGATGACCTTCACCACCCCGGCCGGGGCCGGTGCCGACGATCTGACCGCGGCTCTCCAGGCGCTCCTCGACGGCCACGACGCCCTGCGCGCGCGGCTGCTGGCGATCGGTGACGCCCCCTGGCGGCTGGACGTCGCGCCCCGCGGCGCGGTGTCGGCGGCCGACTGCCTGCGGCACGTCGTGCTCGGCGACGACGCGACCGACGACCCGACCGAGCGCGAGTCGCAGGCCGCGGTCCGCCGTCTGGCGCCCCTCGACGGCGTGATGCTGCAGGCCGTGTGGTTCGACGCCGGCCCGGACCGGCCCGGCCGGATGCTGCTCGTCCTGCACCACCTGGTGGTCGACGGCGTCTCCTGGCGCATCCTGCTGCCCGACCTCGCGGCGGCATGGCAGGCCGTGCGCGAGGGACGCGACCCGCGTCCCGCACCGGTCGGCACCTCCCTGCGCCGCTTCGCCGGCCTGCTCACCACGCAGGCCGACTCCGGCGCCCGGGAAGCCGAACTGCCGTACTGGCGTGAGGTCCTGAGCGCCGACGACCCGCTGCTGGGCGACCGCCCGCTGGACGCCGCCCTCGACCTCGCGGGGACGCAGAGCCAGTTGACGCTCACCCTGCCCGCCGACCTGACCACCGCGACGCTGACCACCGTCCCGGCCGCCTTCCACACCGGCGTCCGCGACGTCCTGCTGGCCGGTTTCGCCGCCGCCGTCGCGCAGTGGCGGCAGGACCTGGGCCGCGAATCGCAGCCGACGGTGCTGCTCGACCTGGAAGGCCACGGCCGGGAGGCCGTCGAGGACGACGTCGACCTGACCCGCACCGTGGGCTGGCTGACCACCCTGTTCCCCGCCCGCTTCGACCTCGCCTCGCTGGACTTCGCCGAGCTCGCCGCCGGCGGCCCGGCCGCCGGGCTGGCGCTGCGGCAGGTCAAGGAGGAGCTGCGGGCCGTCCCGGACGCCGGAATCGGGTACGGCATCCTGCGCCACCTGGCACCGCCGCGGACCCTGCTGGGCGACACGGACGGCCGCGCCCCGCAGATCCTCTTCAACTACCTCGGACGGTTCGGCACCGCCGACACCTCCCAGGCGTGGACCCCGCTGCCGGGCCTGGAGGGGTTCACCGGCGCCGAGGACCCGTCGATGCCGGTCAGCCACGCCCTGCAGGTCAACGTGCTGGCGCACGAGCGGGCCGAGGGACCGGAGCTGACCGCAGTGCTGTCCTGGCCGCAGGGCGTGCTGACCGAGGAGGCCGTGACCGCACTGACCCTGCGCTGGCGTGAGGCACTGGAGGGCTTCGCCGCGCACGCCGACCGGCCCGACAGCGGCGGCATCACCGCCGCGGACGTCCCGCTGGCAGCGCTGACGCAGAGCAGGCTCGACGCTCTCGCGGCCGAGGCCGGCCCGCTGGCCGACGTGCTGCCGCTCGCCCCGCTGCAGCAGGGCCTGCTGTTCCACGCCGAGTACGACACCCAGCAGCCGGACGCCTACACCGTGCAGTTCCGCTTCGAGCTGGAGGGTCCGGTCGACCCCGCGCGGCTGCGCCGGGCCGTGGAGGCCTCACTGCGCCGCCACCCCCAGCTGCGGGCGGGCTTCTGGCACGACGGGTCGGGCGCCCCGGTGCAATTCGTGCCCCGCGCGTTCACCGTGCCGTGGCAGGAGCTGGACCTGAGCGACCTGGACGAGGAGGCCCTCGCCGCCGAGCTGGACCGCGTCATGGCCGACCAGCCGCGCTTCACCCCCCGTCGGCCCCCGCTGTTCCACTTCATCCTGGTGCGGACCGCGACGGACCGGCACAGTCTCGTCTTCAGCCACCACCACCTGCTCCTGGACGGCTGGTCGGTTCCGCTGCTGCTGCGCGAGATCCTCGCCGGGTACGCCGCGGACTCCGACACCGCCGCGCTGCCGCCGGCCGTCGGCTACCACGCGTACGCCGAATGGCTGCGCGACCAGGACCGCGCCGCGGCCGAGAAGGCCTGGCGCGCGGCGCTGGCCGACCTGCCGGGCCCGACCCGGCTCGCCACCCGCGACGCCCAGCCCGTCGGCGGCGACATCACCGAACTCGCGGTGGATCTCGGCGCCCCGCTCACCGGCGCGCTGGAGCGCGCCGGCCGACGGCACGGGATCACCCTCGGCACCCTCGTGCAGGGCGCCTGGGCGGTCCTGCTGGGCGGTCTGACCGGGACTCAGGACGTGCTCTTCGGCGGCACCGTCGCCGGCCGCCCGGCCGAGGTCGACGGCATCGAGTCGATGGTGGGCCTGTTCATCAACACCCTGCCGGTCCGCGCCCGCTTCAGCGGCGCCGAGCCCGTCCGCGGGCTGCTCGCACGCCTTCAGGGCGAGCAGGCGGAGCTGACCGGCCACCAGCACCTGCCGCTGGCCGAGGTGCAGCGCCTGGGCGGCGTCGGCGAGCTGTTCGACACCCTGCTGGTGATCGAGAACTACCCGTTCGAGCCAGAGTCACTGAAGACCGCCGACGGCGGCCTGCGGGTCGTGGGCATCGACGGCCGGGACGACACCCACTACCCGCTGAGCATCGCCGTGATGATGGGCGAGTCGCTGCGCCTGCGGCTGGGACACCGCACCGACCTGATCACGACCGAACAGGTGCGGGCCGTCGCGGCGGGCCTGGTGCACGTCCTGGAGCAGTTCGCCGACGACCTGGAGCAGCCGGTCGGCCGGGTCCGGCTGCTGGACCCGGCCGCCCGCGCCGCGGTCCTCGGCCGGGGACGCGGCGCGGCCGCCCCGGTGGCCGCGGGCACCGTCGTCGGACTGCTGGAGGAGCACGCCGCACGGACCCCGGACCTCACGGCGCTGGTCGGCGGCGACGACACGCTGACCTACGCGGAGCTCAACGCCCGGGCCAACCGGCTCGCCCGTCTACTGACCGGCCGCGGGGTCGGACCGGAGCGGACGGCCGGTCTCCTGATGCCGCGCGGCACCGACACGATCGTCGCGATGTTCGCGGTCCTGAAGGCCGGCGGGGCCTACCTGCCGATCGACCCGGGGCTCCCCGCCGAGCGGATCCGCTTCGCGATCGACGACACCGCCCCGGCCGTCGTGGTGACCACCCGCGACCTGGCCGCCGGCCTCGCCCCGGCGCTGTCCGGCGCGTCCCTCCTGCTCGTGGACGAGGCGGCGACCGTCGCCGAGCTCGCCGCGCTCCCCGCGCACGACCGCGCTCCGGAGGAGCCGGGTGCCGCGGCGCGTCCGGAGAACCTGGCCTACCTCATCCACACCTCCGGCTCCACCGGTGTGCCCAAGGGCGTCGGGGTCGAGCACCGCAGCCTGATGAACCTGTTCACGGCTCACCGGCACGACCTCTTCGAGCCGGCCGTGGCGGCCGCGGGCGGACGGCGCTTCCGCGCCGCCATGACGGCGTCGATGTCGTTCGACACGTCCTTCGACGGCGTCCTCTGGATGCTCGCCGGCCATGAGCTCCACGTCATCGACGACGACGTGCGGCGCGATCCCCGGGCCCTGGTGTCCTACGTCGCGGCGCAGCGGGTCGACTTCCTCGACGTCACCCCGTCCTACTGCGCCCAGCTGCTGGACGCCGGGCTCCTCGACGACGCCGACACGGCGCCCGCGGTGCTCATGCTCGGTGGTGAGGCGCTCGGCCCGGACCTCTGGGCCCGTCTGCGCGCCGCCCGTACGACGGCGAGCCACAACTTCTACGGCCCGACCGAGTACACGATCGACGCCCTGTCGTACCCGCTGAGCGGCTCGGAGCAGCCCGTGATCGGCGGCCCGCTGCGCAACGGGCGGGCGTACGTGCTCAACGACGCGCTCCAGCCGGTGGCGCCGGGCGCGCCCGGCGAGCTGTACCTCGCCGGGCCGCAGGTGGCCCGCGGCTACGCCGGCCGGCCGGCGCTGACCGCGGAGCGCTTCGTCGCCGACCCGTTCGGCTCGGGCGGGCGCATGTACCGCACCGGTGACGTCGTGCGCTGGTCCGAGCAGGGGCGGATCGAGTTCCTCGGACGTGCGGACGAGCAGGTGAAGATCCGCGGCTACCGCATCGAACTCGGCGAGATCGAGCAGGCCCTGACCGCGCACCCCGCGGTGTCCCGGGCCGCGGTGGTGGCCCGGACCGACGCCGCGGTGACCCGACTGGTGGCCTACGTCGTCGGAGCGACCGAGGCGGTGGACCCGGTGGAGCTGCGTGCCCACCTGGCCCGGGCCCTGCCCGAGTACATGGTCCCGGCCGCGGTGGTGCCGATCGCGGAACTGCCGCTCACCGTGAACGGCAAGCTCGACGTCGCCTCGCTGCCCGCACCCGACTTCACGGCCGCGGTGTCCTCGCGGTCGGCGGGCACCCCGGCCGAGCACACCCTGTGCGAGCTGTTCCAGGAGGTGCTGGGCCTGCCCGCGGTGGGGGTCGACGATGACTTCTTCGCGCTCGGCGGCGACAGCATCATCTCCATCCAGTTGGTCAGCCGCGCCCGCCGCGCCGGACTGGAGATCAGCCCCCGCGACGTCTTCACGCGTCGCACCGTGGCAGCGCTGGCGGCCGGGGCGACGGCGGTCACCGACCGCGGGACGACCCACGACCCGGCCGCGGTCGGCGAGGTGCCGCTGACCCCGATCGTCCACGCGCAGCACGAGCTGGGCGGTCCGGTCGACGGCTTCCACCAGGCCTTCGTCCTGTCCCTGCCGGCCGACGCCGCGGCGGACCGGCTGGCAGCGACGCTGCAGACGGTGGTGGACCACCACGACGCGCTGCGCCTGCGGCTGGACGTGAGCGACGGCGGCTGGAAGCTGACCGTCCGGGAACGGGGCCTGGTCCGCGCCGACGCCCTCCTGTCGCGTACCGCGGTCGACGCGCCGCGCGACGAGGCCTTCGACGCCGTGCTCCGGGCCGAACTCCCGCGGTCCCAGGCACGCCTGGAACCGACGGCCGGGACGATGCTCGACGCGGTGTGGTTTGACGCGGGCCCCGCCCACGCCGGGAGGCTGCTGCTGAGCATCCACCACCTGGCCGTCGACGGGGTGTCCTGGCGGATCCTGCTGGAGGACCTGGGCATCGTCTGGGAGGCGCTGGAAGCCGGCCGCGAGCCGCAGCTTCCCCCGGTGGGAACGTCGCTGCGGTCGTGGGCCACGCAACTGGCGGAGCTGGCCCGGACCCCGGAGCGCGAGCGGGAGCTGCCGCTGTGGATGGACCTGCTGCGCGCCGGCGGCCCTGCCGTGGCCGACCGCGCGCTGGACCCGGCACGGGACGTGGCCGCGACCGCCCGTACCCTCACCGTGTCCGTCTCCTCGGCGCAGACCGTGCCGCTGCTCACCACCCTGCCCGCGGCCTTCTCCACCGGCGTGACCGAGATCCTGTTGGCCGGCTTCGCCCTGGCCGTCGCCGACTGGCGCCGCCACCGGGGCCAGCCGGCGGAGGGCCCGCTGGTGGACGTGGAAAGCCACGGCCGGCACGACCTCGTCGACGGCGCCGACCTCTCCCGGACGGTCGGCTGGTTCACCGAGCAGCACCCGCTCCGGGTCGACCCCGGCCCGCTGGACTGGGGCGACGTCTCCCTCGGCGGTCCGTCCGTCGGCCAGGCGGTCAAGCGGGTCAAGGAGCAGATCAACGCGCTGCCCGGCAACGGGGCCGGCTACGGCCTCCTGCGGTACCTCAACCCGGGTACCGCCCCGGCCCTGGCGGAACTGCCGTCCGCCGAGTGGGGCTTCAACTACCTGGGCCGGTTCTCCGGCGGGGACGCCGGCCGGGACTGGGCGCCGGTCGGCACGACCGGTCTGATCGGCGGGGCCGACCCGCAGATGCCCCTGGAGCACGCCGTCGACCTGACGCTGGTCACCGAGGACCGCCCCGAGGGCCCGGTGCTGGTCGCGACCTGGACGTGGGCCGGTGAACTCGTCTCCGAGCAGGAGATCGAGCAGCTCTCCCAGGCCTGGCTGCGGTCGGTCGACGCGCTCACCGCCCACGCCGCGGACCCGGCGGCCGGCGGCCGGACCCCGTCCGACTTCCCGCTCGTGTCGCTGTCCATGCGTGAGGTGGAGCTGCTTGAGGCCGCCCAGCCCGCGCTGGTCGACGTCCTGCCGCTGGCCCCGTTGCAGCAGGGACTGATGTTCCAGAGCCTGGCGAGCGAGGGCGAGCTGGACCTCTACACCTCGCTGTTGACCCTGGACGTGCGCGGGCCACTGGACGTGGCCCGGCTGCGCGTCGCCTGGGACGAGCTGGTGGTCCGACACCCCAACCTGCGGACCGAGTTCCGCCAGGAGGGGCTGCGGGACACCGTCGCCGTCGTCGTGGCATCCGTGGAGCTTCCGTGGACGCACGTCGACCTCTCCGGACTCGAACCGGAGGACCGTGCCGAGCGACTGCGCGGGCTCGTCGAGCAGGAGCGGGGCCACCGCTTCGACCTCGGCAACGCACCGCTGCTCAGGTTCACCGTCGTGCGCCTCGGCGCCGACCACCATCAGCTGCTGTTCACCAACCACCACATGCTGGTGGACGGCTGGTCGATGCCGATGCTCTTCGCCGAGCTGTTCGAGCTGTACGCCGGCGGTGAGCGCACTCCCCGACTCCCGTACACCTACCGGGACTACCTCGCGTGGCTGGGCCGCCAGGACCGGGACGCCGCGGAACTGGCCTGGAGCCGCGAGCTGGCCGACCTGGACGGTCCCACCCTGCTGGCGCCGGCCAGGCTCTCGCGGGAGGTCGTGGTGCCGTCGCGCCTGACCACCGAGCTGTCCGAGGAGGCGACGGCGGCGCTGACCGCCACCGCGCGTCAGTACGGCCTCACCCTCAACACGGTGGTGCAGTCGGCGCTCGCGGTGCTGATCGCCCGGCTCACCGGACGGACGGACGTCGTGTTCGGCACGACCGTCTCCGGTCGCCCGGCCGAGCTGCCCGGGATCGAGGACATGCTCGGCATGTTCATCAACACCATCCCGGTGCGGGCGACGATCCGCCCCGATCAGACCCTGCTGGAGACGGCGAAGCTGCTGCAGGAGCGTCAGTCGGCGCTGCTCGACCACCACCACCTCGGGCTGGCCGACATCCAGCGGGCGGCGTCCCAGCGTGAGCTGTTCGACACCGTCATCTCCTTCCAGAACTTCCCGCTGCAGCAGGCCCTGCCCGACCTCGGCGAGGCCGCCCTGGAGGTGACGGCCGCCGAGAGCACCGACGCCAGCCACTACCCGTTCGTCTTCCACGCGTTCCCCGGGGACCGCATGGAACTGCGCATCACCTACCAGCCCGACCTGCTGGACGAGGCGGCGGCACGGGCGATGCTGGAGCGGCTGGCCCTGGCGGTGTCCGCGTTCGCCGCCCAGCCGGAACGTCCGGTGGGCCGGCTCGACCTGCTCGCCGAGGGCGAGCGTGACGAGCTGCGCCACTTCGCGTCCGGCGGCACCGTGCCAGTGACGGCCGGCCACCTCGCCGAGCTGTTCGAGCGGATGGTCGCCATGGCGCCGCAGGCTCCGGCGGTGCGCTGGGAGGACCAGACGCTCAGCTACGAGGAGCTCAACCGGCACGCCAACCGGCTCGCCCGCCGGCTGGTCGCGAGCGGCGTCGGGCCCGAGCGTTTCGTGGCGGTGGTCCTGCCCAGGTCCCTGTCCTGGATCGTCGCGGTCCTCGCGGTGGCGAAGGCCGGCGGCGCCTACCTGCCGGTCGACCCGGAGTACCCGCAGGACCGGATCGAGTTCATGCTCTCGGACGCGCAGCCGGTGCTCGCCGTCACGTCGAGCGCGACCGCGGACGCGGTGGCCCCGGTGGTCGGCCTCCCGCAGCTGCGGCTCGATGACGCCGACGTCGTCTCCGCACTGGCCGCCGAGCCCGACGGCGACCTTCGCGAGACCGATCGCATCGGCACTCCGGGCGTCGCGGGTGCCGCGTACATGATCTACACCTCCGGCTCGACCGGCCGTCCGAAGGGCGTCGTCGTCACGCACGCGGCGCTGGCCGCCCTGGCCGACCTGCACGCGGACAGGCTCGGGGCCGGACCCGGCAAGCGGGTCCTGCAGTTCGCCTCGCCGAGCTTCGACGCGTCGGTCTGGGAGATCTGCATGGGGCTGCTGACCGGCGCCACGCTGGTACTGGCGCCCGCGCACCGGCTGATGCCGGGCCCGGCGCTCGCCGAACTGGTCGCCGAGCACGGGATCACCCACGCCACCATCCCGCCGACCCCGCTCGGGGCGGTCGGGGACGAGGACCTGCCGAGCCTCGAGGCGCTCGTCGTGGCGGGCGAGGCCACCCCGGCCGAACTCGTCGACCGCTGGGCCCCGGGCCGCACCATGATCAACGCGTACGGGCCGACCGAGACCACGGTCTGCGCGACCGTCAGCGGTGCGCTCGACACCGGCCGCCCCACCATCGGCACCCCGATCCCGCACACCCACGTGCGGGTGCTGGACTCCGCGCTCCGCCCCGCCCCGGTGGGCATCGCGGGCGAGGTCTACATCAGCGGTCTGCCGCTGGCCCGCGGCTACTGGAAGCGCGCCGGCCTGACGGCCGAGCGGTTCGTGGCCGACCCCTTCGGTCCGCCCGGCGCCCGCATGTACCGCACCGGTGACCTGGCGCGCTGGCGCGCCGACGGCGAGCTGGACTTCCTCGGCCGGGCCGACCACCAGGTCAAGCTCCGCGGCTTCCGGATCGAACCGGCGGAGATCGAGACCGTGCTGGCCCGGGCCGCGGGCGTGGCCGAGGCGCTGGTGACGGTCCGCGAGGACCAGCCGGGCGACCCTCGTCTGGTCGCCTACCTGCTGGCCGCCGACGGCCCGGACCTCGACCTGGACGCGGTCATCGCCACGGCCGGGGCGGCCCTGCCCGACTACATGGTTCCGCAGGCCTTCGTGGTCCTCACGGAATGGCCGATGACGCCCAACGGCAAGCTGGACCGGGCCGCGCTGCCCGCGCCGCAGGCGCCGACGACGGTCGGGCGGCCCGCCCGGACCATGACCGAGCAGGTGCTGTGCACCCTGTTCTGCGACGTGCTCGGTCTGCCCGAGGTCGGGGTCGACGACGACTTCTTCGCGCTGGGCGGCCACTCCCTGCTGGCCAGCCGACTGGCCAGCCGCATCCGCACCACCTTCGGGGCGGAGCTGCCGGTCCGGGTGCTGTTCGACAACCCGACCGTCGCCGGCGTGGCCGAGTGGTTCGACCGCGCGACCGCGGGCCGTCCGCCGCTGCTGCCGAGGCTGCGGCCGGAACGCCTCCCGTTGTCGCACGCCCAGCGGCGCCTCTGGTTCATCGACCGGTACGAGGGCAGCAGCGCCACGTACAACATGCCGATCGCGATGCGGCTCTCCGGCCCGCTGGATACCGCCGCGCTGCGCTCCGCGGTGGCCGACGTGGTGGCCCGGCACGAGGCCCTGCGCACGGTCTTCCCCGACGAGGCGGGCGTGCCGTGGCAGCGGATCCTGGAGCCCGACCAGGTCCGGGTCGATCTGCCGGTCACCGCCGTGGCCGAGGACGGGGTCGAGGCCGCGATGACCGCGGCGGCCCGTCGGCTCTTCGACCTGGAGGTCGACCCGCCGCTGCGCGTCGAGCTGCTGCGACTGGACGCCGAGACGCACGTCCTGGTCATCGTGATCCACCACATCGCCGGTGACGGCTGGTCGATGGGGCCGCTGTGCCAGGACATCACCACCGCCTACACGGCACGGCTGCACGGGCAGGAGCCGGCCTGGGAGGCGCTGCCGGTCCAGTACGGCGACTACACGCTCTGGCAGCACGAACTGCTGGACGAGCAGGCTGGCCCGGACAGCCCGTTCGCCCGTCAACTCCGGTTCTGGACACAGGCCCTGGACGGCGTTCCGGAGCAGCTCACGCTGCCGACCGACCGACCGCGGCCCCCGGTGCCCAGCTACCACGGCGACGACGTCGTCTTCCACGTGGACGACACGACTCACACCGGGCTGACGGAGCTGGCGCGCCAGTGCGGGGTCACCGTGTTCATGGTGCTCCAGGCCGGTCTCTCGGCGCTGCTGACCCGGCTTGGGGCGGGCACCGACCTGCCGCTGGGCAGCCCCGTCGCGGGCCGCTCCGACGAGACCGTCGAGGACATGGTCGGTTTCTTCGTCAACACCCTGGTGCTGCGCAACGACACCTCGGGGAACCCGACCTTCCGGGAGCTGCTGGACCGGGTGCGCCGGACGGACCTGGACGCCTACTCCAACCAGGACATGCCGTTCGAGCGGCTGGTGGACGCCATCAAGCCGGAGCGGGACCCGTCCCGCCACCCGCTGTTCCAGATCGCCTTCGGTCTGCAGAACGACGCCACGCCCGTCCTGGCGCTGCCCGAGGTGGAGAGCCGCGAGGAGTTCGTCGGCATGAAGGTCGCCCGTTTCGACCTCATGTTCGGCTTCACCGAGACGCACGACGCGGACGGTCTCCCGGCCGGTATGAACGGCTCCGTGGAGTTCGCCACCGACCTCTACGACACGCGGACCGTCGAGGTCTTCGTCCAGCGGCTGATCCGGCTGCTGGCGAGCGCCGTCGAGGATCCGGACCGCCGCCTGGACACCCTCGCGATCATGGACGAGGAGGAGCACGGCCGCGTGGTCGTCGAGTGGAACGACACCGCGCGCCCCGCCCCGACCGGCACCCTGGTCAGCCGCTTCGAGGAGCAGGCCGCGCGGACCCCGGAGGCCACCGCGCTGACCGGCACGGACGGCACGCTGGACTACGCCACCCTCAACGCGCGGGCCAACCGGCTCGCCCGGCTGCTCGTCGAGCGCGGGGTCGGGCCGGAGAGCCTGGTGGCGATCGCGCTGCCCGCCTCCGTCGAGCAGGTGCTCGCGGTGCTCGCGGTGCTCAAGGCCGGCGCCGGCTACCTGCCGCTCGACCCGCGCCACCCCGCGGAGCGGATCGGCTACGTACTCGGCGACGCGGACCCCGCACTCGTGCTCTGCACGGCCCAGGGCGCCGCCCAGCTTCCCGCGGACGACACCCGGCCCCGCCTGTGGCTGGACGCGGCCGAGACGGCGGCGGCGCTGGCCGAGCGGCCGGACCACGACCTGTCCGACCAGGAGCGGACGGTGGCACTGCGCCAGGGCAACATCGCCTACGTCATCTACACCTCCGGCTCCACCGGGCGCCCCAAGGGCGTACTGGTCAACCACGCCTCCGTCCTGCAGTACCTGGCCTGGGCGGCGGACGTCTATCCCGCGCTCGGCGGCGGGACGGCGCTGCTCCACTCGCCGATCTCCTTCGACCTCACGGTCACCGCGCTGTTCGGGCCGCTGATCTCCGGTGGGCGCCTGCACGTGGCGCCGATGGAGGAGGACCGGCGCACTGAAGAGGCGCTGGCGGCCGACCCGCTGTCCTTCGTCAAGGCGACGCCCACCCACCTGCGGCTGCTCGACGCGCTGCCGCCGGAGTTCTCCCCCACCGGGGACCTGGTGACCGGCGGCGAGGCACTGACCGGTGCCGCCCTGGCGGGCTGGCGCGCTCGGAACCCGCAGGCCACCGTGTACAACGAGTACGGCCCGACCGAGACCACCGTCGGCTGCAGCGTCCACCGCATCGCACCCGGCGAGGACCCCGGTCCCGGCGTGGTCGTCCTCGGCCCGCCCGCGTGGAACACCCGCATGTACGTGCTGGACGCCCATCTGCAGCCCGTTCCGGTGGGTGTGCCGGGCGAGCTGTACATCGCCGGCGGGCTGCTGGCCCGCGGCTACCTCAACCAGGGCGCCCTGACGGCGGGGCGTTTCGTCGCCGACCCGTTCGGCGCGCCGGGCGAGCGGATGTACCGCACCGGCGACCTGGTCCGCTGGCTCCCTGACGGCAACCAGGAGTTCGTCGGCCGGGTCGACGACCAGGTCAAGGTCCGCGGCTACCGCATCGAGACGGGCGAGATCGAGGAGACGCTGCGCCGTCACCCCGGAGTGGACGAGGCCGTGGTGGTGGTCCGCACCGATCGCGCCGACGATCCGCAGCTGGTGGCGTACGTGGTGCCCAGCACGGACGCCTCCCCGGCGGAAGCCGGCACCGCGGACGAGCAGGTCGACCAGTGGCAGCAGGTGTACGAGCTGATGTACGGCGCGGAGCGGCCGGAGGAGTTCGGCGAGGACTTCAGCGGCTGGACCAGCAGCTACACCGGCGACGACATCCCGCTGGAAGAGATGCGCGAGTGGCGGGACGCCACGGTCGCCCGCATCCTCGGGCTGCGACCGCGCCGGGTCCTGGAGATCGGTGTCGGCAGCGGTCTGCTGCTGTCGAAGGTGGCTCCGCAGGTCGAGGCGTACTGGGGCGTCGACTTCTCCACCGAAGCCATCGGGGTCCTGCGCAGGCAGGTCGCGGCGCAACCCGACCTCGCCGAGCGGGTGCAGCTGAGGGTGAGCGCGGCGCACGAACTGGAGGGCCTGCCCGAGCAGTTCTTCGACACCGTGGTCATCAACTCGGTCGCGCAGTACTTCCCCAACGCCGCCTACCTGACCGACCTGCTCGGCTCGCTGTCGCAGTTGCTGGTTCCGGGAGGCGCCGTCTTCCTGGGCGACCAGCGCAACCTGCGGACCCAGCGGGGCTTCCAGACCGCGATCCGGCTGAACCAGCGGACGGAGCAGCAGAACGAGGCGGCGCTGTCCCGCGCCGTCGAGCAGGCGATCATGATGGAGAAGGAACTCCTGGTCGACCCGGAGTACTTCGCGGCGGCGGCCCGGCAGATCCCGGCGTTCGAGGCCGTGGACGTCCAGGTCAAGCGGGGCCGGGGCGCCAACGAGTTGACCCGTCACCGCTACGACGTGGTCCTGCGGACGGCTCCGGCCGGGGCCCGCGACGTCAGCGGCGCGGCGGTCCTGCGCTACGGCGTGGACGTCATGGATCTGGCGGACGTGGAGCAGCGGCTGGCCTCGCTCGACGGCGATCCGCTCCGCGTCACCGGCATCCCGGACGCCCGGGTGGCCGGTGAGCTGGCGGCGGCGGAAGCGCTGACCGACGGACGCCCGGTCGCCGAGGTGGCGGCCCTGCTCGAACTGTCCGCCGGGATCGACCCGGAGGAGTTGCACGAGCTGGCCGACCGGTGCGGGGTGGGCGTGCGGGTGACGTACGCACCGGGTGCGCCGGGACGGCTGGACGCGGTGTTCGGCGTCGACGACGGGACGCTCGCCGGGATCTACCTGGCCAGCGCGCAGCTGGAGCCGGCAGCGCACGTCAGCAACCCACTTGGGTCGCGCCAACTCGGTTCGCTGGTCGCCGAGTTGAGGTCGTTCACGGAGAAGCGACTGCCGGAGTACATGGTGCCGGCGGCGTTCGTGCCGCTGGACGCCCTGCCCATGACGGTCAACGGCAAGCTGGACCGTCGCGCGCTGCCGGCGCCGACCTTCTCCAGCGCGGCGAGCGGGCGGGCGCCACGCACCGAGCTGGAGGCGCGGGTGTGCGCGGTCATGGCCGAGGTCCTGGCTCTGCCCACGGTCGGGGTCGACGACGACTTCTTCGACCTCGGCGGCGACAGCATCATCTCGATCCAGCTCGTCAGCCGGCTGCGGGCCGCAGGCGTCGTCGTGTCCGCACGCGATGTCTTCCGACACAAGACGGCGGCGGCAATGGCGGCCTTGGCCGCGGTCGATGACGCCGAACCGGCAGCCGATGAAGCAGCGGCCGAACCACCGGCCCCCGACGACACGGCGATCGACCTGTCGCTGGTGTCACTGTCCGATGACGAATTGAAGATGTTCGAAGCAAACTGGAGGGTGTCGGAATGAGCACGTCAGCAGTTGAGGCAATCCTGCCGCTGACTCCCTTGCAGGAGGGGCTGCTCTTCCACAGCCTCTACGACGACCGCGGCGTCGACCTCTACACCTCGCAGATGAGCGTGGACCTCGAAGGCGACCTGAACGTCGAGGCGTTCCGGGCGGCGGCGGCCACCGTGCTGCGCCGTCACCCCAACCTCCGTACGGCTTTCCAGCACCAGAACTCCGCCAGGCCGGTCCAGGTGGTGCTTCGTGAGGTGCCGATCCCGTGGGCGGAGCACGACCTCTCCGGACTCGACGAGGCCGAGCGCGCAGCCGAGACTGAGCGGATCACCGAGGAGGACCGGGTCCGCCGGTTCGACCTCGGGCGCCCGCCGCTGCTGCGCTTCACCCTGATCCGCCTCGGCGACCAGCGATGCCGCCTGCTCTTCACCCACCACCACATCCTGCTGGACGGCTGGTCCATCCCGCTGCTGCTGAGCGAGCTGTTCACGCTGTACGCCCGCGGCGGCACCGACGACAGCGGCCTGGCCGCGGTGGCCCCGTTCCGCAACTTCCTCGCCTGGCTGGCCAAGCGGGACAAGCCGGCAGCCGAGCTGGCGTGGAGCCAGGCGCTCGACGACCTCGCCGAAGGGACCATCGTTCGGCCGGTGAAGTCCAGCCGCGCCCTGATGGTGCCCGAGCGGGCCGTGATCGACCTGAGTCGCTCGCTGACCACGGCGCTGACGAACCTGGCACGCCGTCACTCCATCACCCTGAACACTGTGGTCCAGGGGGTCTGGGCGCTGCTGCTGGGCCAGCTCACCGGCCGCGGCGACGTGGTCTTCGGGGCCACGGTCTCCGGCCGGCCGCCGGAGCTGCCCGGCGTCGAGAACATGATCGGCCTCTTCCTCAACACCCTGCCGGTGCGGGTCCGGATCGATCCGAGCGAGCCCCTCATCGGCCTGCTGACCCGGCTGCAGGCCGAGCAGTCAGAGCTGCTGCCGCACCAGCACCTGGGGCTTGCCGCCATCCAGCAGCTGGTCGGCGGGGCGGAACTGTTCGACACGGTGACCGTGTTCGAGAGCTTCCCGGTCGACCACAACGCCGAGAGCCTGCCCGGCACCGGGCTGAAGGTGCTCGGATCCGACGGCACGGACTACAGCCACTTCCCGATCACGCTGATCGCGCTGCCCGGCGAGCGGCTTCACCTGCGGGTCAGCTACCAGCCCGACCTGTTCTCCGCCGAGGAGACCGCCGCGCTGCTGGACCGGGCCCGGCTGCTGCTGGAAGCCCTGGTCACCGAGCCGCAGCAGCTGGTCGGACGACTCGACCTGCTGGACCCCGCCGAACGGCACCGGGTCCTCGTGCGGAACAACGAGACCGACCGAACGGTCGAGCCGGCCACGCTCGCGGAGCTCTTCGAAGCCCAGGCCGCCCGCACGCCGGACGCCGTGGCGATCGAGTTCGAGTCGACCTTGTTGACGTACGCGGAGCTGGACGCGCGGGCGAACCAGATGGCGCGGCTGCTGGCGGCCCGGGGGATCGGGCCGGAGCAGGTCGTCGCGCTGGCCCTGCCGCGGTCGATCGAGTTCGTCATGTCGGTGCTCGCCGTCGCCAAGGCCGGGGCCGCCCACCTCCCGGTGGACGTCGCGTACCCGAAGGAACGCATCGCCCTGCTCATCGAGGACTCCGCCCCCACGGCAGTGATCACCACGACCGGCGCCGCACCGCTGCTGC
The DNA here is from genome assembly GCF_053598235.1 of Kitasatospora sp. NPDC001159. Classification (NCBI taxonomy): domain Bacteria; kingdom Bacillati; phylum Actinomycetota; class Actinomycetes; order Kitasatosporales; family Streptomycetaceae; genus Kitasatospora; species Kitasatospora sp. NPDC001159. The sequence goes on along the minus strand of NZ_JBSFJV010000014.1, from coordinate 72,462 downwards.
CCGAGGCCACGCACGCCGGGCATCTGCTGATCGACTCCCCCGAGGTCCAGAAGGCGCTGGCAGCAGCGCCGGACGACCCGCTGACCGACGCCGAACGCACCTCGCCGCCGCACCTGCTCAACCCGGCGTACATCATCTACACCTCCGGCTCGACCGGACGCCCGAAGGGCGTCGTCATCAACCACCTGGGTCTGGCCAACGGTGCGGCCCTGCAGCGCCGCTCCTTCCCGGTGGGCCCCGGCGACCGCGTGCTGCACTTCGCGTCCCACAGCTTCGACGCCTCCTACTGGGCCCTGTCGATGGCGCTGTTCAGCGGTGCCACGCTGGTCGTCGCGCCCGAGGAGCGGCTGACCGTCGGGCCGGTCCTGGCTGAGCTGATCGCCGAGAGTCGGATCACCCACGTGCTCCTGCCGCCATCACCGCTGGCGGCGATGCCGAAGGGGAGCCTCGACACGCTGCGCGTGCTCCTGACGGGTGCCGAGGCGCTCCCGGCCGAGACGGTCGCCACCATCGCGCCCCACGTCCGGATGTTCAACGAGTACGGCCCGACCGAGGTGACCGTCCTCGCGACCCAGCACGGCCCGCTCACCGCGGACGGCAAGACCCCGCCGATCGGTCGGCCGATCGACAACTACCGCGTCTACGTGCTCGACCAGGCACTGCGGCCGGTGCCGGTGGGCTCGGTCGGCGAGATGTACGCCGCCGGTCCCGGGCTGGCCCGCGGCTACCTGGGCCGTGCCGCCCTGACCTCCGAGCGGTTCGTCGCCGACCCGTTCGGCCCGGCCGGAAGCCGGATGTACCGCACTGGCGACCTGGGCCGGTGGACCGACTCCGGCGAACTCGCCTTCGCCGGCCGCGCCGACGACCAGGTCAAGATCCGCGGCTTCCGGATCGAGCTCGGCGAGGTCGAGGCCGCAGTCCGCTCCCACCCCGCGGTGCAGAACGCCGCGGTCATCGTGCGCGAGGACCGCCCCGGCGATCGCCGGCTGGTGGCCTACGCGGTGACCGAGGGCGCGGACGCGGAGACGCTGCGCCGGTACCTCGGGGACCAGCTCCCCCAGCACATGGTGCCCAGCGCCTTCGTCCTGCTCGACGAGATGCCGCTGACCAGGAACGGCAAGGTGAACCGGGCCGCGCTGCCCGAGCCGGTGGTCGCGCGCGGGGCACGCAAGGCACCCTCGACGCCCAATCAGGAGATCCTCTGCGGCCTGTTCGCCGACGTCCTCGGCGAACCCGAGGTCGGCATCGACGACGACTTCTTCCTGCTCGGCGGGCACTCGCTACTCGCGATCCGGCTGGTCGGCCGGATCCGCACCGCCTTCGGCGTGAACGTGCCGATCCGGGTCGTCTTCGACTCCCCCTCCCCCGAGGCGCTGGTCGCTGAGATCGAGGCACTGCTCCCCGACACCACCCCAGCGGCCGAGACGCGGCCGGTGGAGCTCTCCCACGCGCAGCGCCGGCTCTGGTTCATCAACCGCTTCGCGCAGCGGACCCCGACGCACAACGTCCCGTTCGCCGTTCGTCTCACCGGCGACCTCGACCACGAGGCGCTGACCGGCGCGGTGCACGATGTGCTCGCCCGCCACGACGAGCTGCGGACGATCTTCCCGGAGCTCAACGGCGAGCCGACCGGAGCCGTGCTGCCGCCGGAGAGCGTGCGCCCGGCCCTGACGGTCGCCGACTTCGACGAGACCGCCGTGTGCACGGAGGCCGCCGAAGGATTCGACCTGACCACCCGGGTTCCGGTGCGCTTCACGGTGTTCCGGGTCAGTGCCACGGAGACCGTGCTGGTGACGGTCCTGCACCGGATCGCCGGCGACGACTGGGCGGGCGGGCGGCTGCTGGCCGATCTGACGGCCGCCTACCGGTCCAGGATCGCCGGGAAGCCGGTGAGCTGGGACGACGCGGCCGCGTTCGCGGTGGACGACGAGGCCGTCGAGTGGTGGGCCGAGCAGCTCGCGGAGCTGCCGGAGGAGCTCGTCCTGGCCACCGACCGGCCGCGGGCCGGCAAGGGGTCCCAGCACCTGCAAAGCGTGCCGATCCAGCTGCCGACCGCCCGGCGGCAGAGCGTCACCGCGCTCGCCGAGCAGGCCGGAGTGGACCTGGAGACGGTCCTGCGCGGTGCGTTCGCCGTCGTGCTGAGCGGGCTCGGCGCGGGCCAGGACCTGCCGATCGCCACCCTGTCCCAGCTGCGCCAGGACGGCGCCGGCGCGTTCGCGGCGAACCCCACAGTGCTGCGGGTCGACGTGTCCGCCGACCCGTCCGTGGCCGAACTGCTGGCCCGGACGGGCGAGACGGCCGCCGCGGCGAAGCTGCGACCGGTGCCGTTCGAGCGGCTGCTGAGCCGCCTCGAACCCGACCTCGAAGCGGCCCGTCATCCTCTGGCGCAGGTCGCCCTCACCGTACGGAGCCACCGCGACCTCGCCCTTGAGCTGCCCGGCCTGGTCGTGCGCGCGGACGACGCCGCCCTGGGCCTGGAGAAGTTCGACCTCTCCGTCGTCGTCGACGAGCGGTCCGGTGGCGAGGAGCTCACCGGGCGGCTGTACTACCGCGCCACCATGTTCGACGCCGAGACGGTGTCCCGTCTCTGGGAGCGGATGGTCTCGGTGCTCGCGCAGATGGCCGCTGCCCCGGAGGGGCGGCTGTCGCAGCTGCGGCTGGTCACCGAGGCCGAGCGCGAGCAGCTGCTGACGGGCTGGAACGACACCGCGGTCGAGGTGCCGGCGCTGGCCGCGCCGGTGCAGGCGCGCTTCGCCGAGCAGGTCGAGCGCGGGCCGGAGGAGATCGCCCTCGTCTGGCAGGACGGGCAGCTCACCTACCGGGAGCTCGACCACGCGGCGAACCGGCTCGCGCACCTGCTGCGCGTCTCCGGCGTGGGCACCGGCTCCCGGGTGGCGGTGCTGCAGCGCCGCTCCCCCGACCTCGTGGTCTCGCTGCTCGGCGTGCTCAAGGCGGGCGCGGCCTACGTGCCGCTCGACGCCCGTGCGCCGAAGGCGCGGCACGAGAGCATCCTGGCCGAGACCGAGGCCTCGCTGCTCCTGGTCGACGCCGCGTCGGCGGCCACCGCGCCGCGGTCCGAGGTCCCGACGATCGTCGTGGACCGGGAGCCGCGCCTGGCGGAGCAGTCCGACACGGCGCCCGCCGTCGAGGGCCACCCGGAGCAGCTGGCGTACATCATGTACACCTCCGGTTCCACCGGGCAGGCCAAGGGCGTCGCCATCACCCACCGTGACCTGCTCGCGTTCGCGCTCGACCGCTGCTTCGCCGGGGACGCGCACGGCACGGTGCTCATGCACGCCCCGCACGCGTTCGACGCCTCCAACTACGAGCTGTGGATGCCGCTGCTCAACGGCCGCCGGATCGTCCTCGCGCCGCCCCAGGACCTGGACGTGGCCACCATCGGCCGGCTGGTGTCCGAGTACGGGGTGACGGCGCTGCACCTGACCGCCGGTCTGTTCCGGCTCGTGGTCGACGAGGACCTGGACTGCCTGGCCCCGGTGCGCGAGCTGCTGGCCGGTGGCGACGTGGTGCCCGCGGCCTCGGTCCGCCGCGTCCTGGAGCGCTTCCCGGACATGGTCGTCCGGGACACCTACGGCCCGACGGAAACCACGACCTTCGCCACGTCGCACCGGATGGACGCGGCGAACCCGCCGGCCGAGAGCGTGCCGATCGGTCTCCCGCTGGACAACATGCGCGCGTACGTCCTGGACGGTTCGCTGCGCCCGGTCCCGGTCGGGGTCGTCGGTGACCTGTACCTCGCTGGCGAGGGCCTCGCGGCCGGCTACTGGACCAAGCCGGGCCTCACCTCGGCGTCGTTCGTCGCCGACCCGTTCGGTCCGGCCGGAAGCCGGATGTACCGGGTGGGCGACCTGGTGCGGCGCACGCCCGAGGGCAGCCTGCTGTTCGCCGGCCGCGCCGACGACCAGGTCAAGATCCGCGGCTTCCGGATCGAGCTGGGCGAGGTGGAGTCGGCCCTGGCCCGAATGCCCGAGGTGGCCCAGGCCACGGTCGTCGCACGCCGGGACGACGACAGCCAGCCCCGGCTCGTCGCGTACCTCGTCCCCACCGAGGGGGCAACGCTCGACGAATCGGCCGTCCGTGATCGGCTCGGCGCCCAACTGCCCGAGTACATGGTCCCCTCCGCCTTCGTGCAGCTGGAGCGGCTCCCGCTCACGGCCAACGGCAAGGTCGACCGCAAGGCCCTGCCCGCGCCGGAGGCCGTGGTCACCGGCCGGGCCGCGCGCAACCCGCGTGAGGAGCAGCTGCTCGGCCTGTTCACCGCCCTGCTCGGCCAGCCGGACATGGGCATCGACGACAGCTTCTTCGAGCTCGGCGGCGACTCGCTGCTCGCCACCCGCCTGGTCAGCCGGATCCGGGCCGCCTTCGGTGTGGAGGTGCCCATCTGGATGGTCTTCGACGCTCCGACGGTCGCCACCCTCGGCGAGCTCATGGACGGCGCCCGCACCGGCCGCACCGCGCTCCGGGCCATGGAGCGGCCGGAACTCATCCCGCTTTCGTTCGCGCAACGCCGGCTCTGGTTCATCAACCGCTTCGACGGCCAGAGCGCCACGTACAACATGCCGATCTCGCTGCGGCTCACCGGGCCGCTGAACCGCACCGCGCTGGCCGAGGCGCTGGGCGACCTCGTCGCCCGGCACGAGGCGCTGCGGACGGTCTTCCCCGAGGCCGACGGCGTGCCGTACCAGCGGATCCTGCCGGCCAGCGAGGCGCGGCCGCCGCTGACCGTGGTGGAGACCCGGCCCGAGGACCTGGACGCCCAGCTGGAGGCCGCGGTCCGGGCCGGCATCGACCTCACCACCGAGGTGCCGCTGCGCGTGCACCTGTACGCCCTCGGGGAGGAGGACCACGTCCTGCTCTTCGTGCTGCACCACATCGCCGGTGACGGCTGGTCGATGCGGCCGCTGGCGACCAACCTCGCGCAGGCGTACGAGGCCCGCTGCTCGGGCCGGGCCCCGGAGTTCGCACCGCTGCCGGTGCAGAACGCGGACTACGCGCTGTGGCAGCTGGAGGTCATCGGCGACGAGGACGACCCGAACAGCGTCTACTCCAAGCAACTGCGGTACTGGCAGGAGAACCTCGCCGGCCTGCCCGAGGAGCTGGCGCTCCCGGTCGACCGGCCCCGTCCGGCCGTGTCGAGCTACCACGGCATGCCGGTGTACTTCCGAATCGACCCGGACGTGCACGAGCAGCTCCTGGCGCTGGCCAAGGAGACCGGCTCGAGCCTCTACATGGTGTTGCAGGCCGCGCTGGCCACGATGCTGCACCGGGTCGGGGCGGGCACCGACATCCCGATCGGCAGCGTGATCGCCAACCGCACCGACGAGGCGCTCGACGAGATGGTCGGCTTCCTCACCAACATGCTGGTGCTGCGCACCGACACCTCGGGGCGGCCGACGTTCCGTCAGCTCTTGGACCGGGTGCGGGAGACCGACCTCAACGCCTACGACAACCAGGACGTGCCGTTCGAGCGGCTGGTCGAGGCGGTCAACCCGACCCGTTCGCTGGCCCGCCACCCGCTCTTCCAGGTGCTGCTCAACCTGCAGAACCTGCAGGACTACACGACCGAGATGCACGGCCTGGAGCTCAGCTCGTACGTCGTGGACCTCGGCGCGGCCCGGTTCGACCTGGGCTTCGGGTTCTCCGAGGAGTTCGACGCACAGGGCCGGCCGGCCGGTCTGCAGGGCGACATCCAGTGCAGCACGGACCTCTTCGACCGGGACACGGCGGAGGGCTTCGCCGCATACCTGGTCCGGGTGCTCCGATCCGCCGCCGGCGACCCGGACCAGCCGATCGACACCATCGACATGGTGCCCGCCGAGCAGCGGTACCGGCTCCTGGCGGAGTACAACGACACCGCCAACGAGGTGGCGGCCACGCCGCTGCCGGAGCTGTTCGCCGCCCAGGCCGGGCGGACCCCGGACGCCACCGCGGTGGTCCGCGGGGAGGAGACGCTGACCTACGCCGAACTCGACGCTGCCGCCAACCGGCTCGCCCGCCTGCTGATCGCGGGCGGCACCGGGCCCGGCTCCCTGGTGGCGATCGCGCTGCCCAGGACGCCGCAGCTGGTCACGGCCCTGCTCGGGGTGCTCAAGGCCGGTGCCGCGTACCTGCCCATCGATCCCACCAACCCGGCCGACCGCATCGCCTACGTGCTCGGCGACGCGGCCCCGACGGTGGTGCTGAGCGACGGGGCCACCTCGGCGGCCCTGCCGTCCGGCGCCGCCCCCGTCATCCGGCTGGACCGGCCCGAGACCGCGCGGGAGCTGGCGGCCCACCCGAGCGGCCCCGTCACGGACGCCGAGCGGCTTCGGCCGCTGTCGCCGCGCGACGCCGCGTACGTGATCTACACCTCGGGCTCGACCGGGCGGCCCAAGGGCGTCGTGATCGAGCACCGCTCGGTCAGCGACTACCTGGCGCACACCACCCGGGAGTACGACGCGGCCCGCGGGGTGGCGCTGGTGCACTCGCCGGTGTCCTTCGACCTGACCGTCACCGGCCTCTACACCCCGCTGCTGGTCGGCGGTTGCGTCAACCTCGCCTCGCTCACCGACCCCGAGCCGCGCGAGGCCGCCGGGCTGGCCAAGGCTCCGGCGACCTTCCTCAAGGCGACCCCCAGCCACCTGCCCCTGCTCACGGCGCTCCCGGCCGGCTACTCGCCCTCGGGCGAGCTGCTGCTCGGTGGTGAGGCGCTGCTCGGCGCGGTGCTGCGGGAGTGGCGCGAACAGCACCCCGACGTGACGGTGCGCAACGTGTACGGCCCGACCGAGGCGACGGTGAACTGCGCCGAGTACCGCATCGCGCCCGGCGAGCCGGTGCCGGACGGCCCGGTGCCGATCGGCCGCCCGCAGGCGAACGCCCGGCTGTACGTGCTGGACGCCGGGCTCCAGCCGGTGCCCGAGGGCGTGCCCGGCGACCTCTACCTCGCCGGCGAGGGGCTGGCGCGCGGCTATCTGAACCAGCCGGCGCTGACCGCGGAGCGCTTCGTGCCCGACCCCTTCGGGGCGCCGGGCAGCCGGATGTACCGCAGCGGCGACGTCGCCAAGTGGAACCGCTCCGGGGAACTGGTGTACCTCGGCCGCAGCGATGACCAGGTCAAGCTGCGCGGCTTCCGGATCGAGCTGGGCGAGATCGAGGTCGCGCTGGCCTCCCACCCGGCGGTGCGCGCCGCCACGGTGATCGTCCGTGAGGACCAGCCGGGCGACCAGCGCCTGGTCGGCTACGTCGTGCCGACGGCGGAGGCGCCGACGGCCGCGGAGCTGTCCGCGCACCTCGCCGGACGGCTGCCCGAGTACATGGTCCCCCAGCTGTTCGTGCCCATCGACGGGATCCCGCTGACCGCGCACGGGAAGGTCGACCGGAAGGCGCTTCCGGCCCCCGTCCACCGCCTGGACTCCCAGGCCCCGGCCGCCGCGCGCTCGCCGCAGGAGGAGATCCTCTGCCACCTGTTCGCGGACATGCTCGGCGTGCCGGATGTCGGGGTGCACGACAACTTCTTCGAGCTGGGCGGGCACTCCCTGCTCGCCACCCGGCTGATCAGCCGGATCCGCACCGCCTTCGACCTTGAGCTGCCGATCCGCGCCGTCTTCGAGGCGCCGACCGTGGCCAAGCTGGCCGCACGGCTCGGCACCGCCGGGGCAGGCCGCCGGGCGCTGACGCCGATGCCGCGCCCGGACGAGCTCCCGCTGTCCTTCGCCCAGCGGCGACTGTGGTTCCTCAACCGCTTCGACCAGCAGACCGGCTCGGCGTACAACCTGCCGATCGTGCTGCGACTCGTCGGCGGCCTCGACCGGGAAGCCCTCGCCGCGGCCCTGCGCGACCTGCTGGAGCGGCACGAGGTCTTCCGTACTGTCTTCGCCGAGTGGAACGGCGTACCCGTCCAGCGGGTGCGGGCCACCGACGAGGCCGGGCTGCGCCTGGACGTCACCGAGACCACCGAGGAGCAGCTGGCCGAGGAGGTGGCCGCCGAGATCAGTCGCGGCTTCGACCTCGCCGAGGAGATCCCGCTCCGGGCCCGGCTGTTCGCCCTCGCCGGGGACGTGCACGTCCTCACGGTCACCATGCACCACATCGCCGCCGACGGATGGTCCCTGGCTCCGCTGCTGGCCGACCTCGCCACCGCCTACCGGGCCCGGACCGCCGGTCAGGAGGCCGACTGGCAGCCGCTGCCCGTGCAGTACGCCGACTACGCGCTCTGGCAGCGCGAGGTGCTCGGGGACGAGGCCGACGAGGACAGCCAGATCTCCCAGCAGCTGCGCTACTGGGAGCAGACCCTCGCCGGGCTGCCCGAGGAACTCGGCCTGCCGACCGACCGGCCCCGCCCGGCCGTGGCGAGCTACCAGGGCGCGCGGATCACGATCGAGATCCCCGCCGACGTCCACCAGCGGGTGAACGAGCTGGCCCGCACCCGGCAGGCGAGCGTCTACATGGTGCTCCAGGCGGGTCTGGCCGCCTTGCTGTCCCGGCTGGGCGGCGGGGAGGACATCCCCATCGGCAGCCTGATCGCCGGGCGCACCGACGAGGCGCTCGACGATCTGGTCGGCTTCTTCGTCAACACGCTGGTGCTGCGCACCGACGTCTCCGGCGACCCGACCTTCACCGAGCTGCTCGACCGGGTCCGTGCCACCGGCCTGGGCGCGTACGCCCACCAGGACCTGCCGTTCGAGCGGCTCGTGGAGGCGCTCAACCCCAGCCGGTCGATGTCCCGCCACCCGCTGTTCCAGGTGGCCCTCAACCTGCAGAACGCCGCCCAGGCCGACTGGGGCATGGGCCTGCCCGGTCTGGAGGTGGAGCCGGAGGGCTTCGACCTGGAGACGGAGAAGTTCGACCTCTCCTTCACCTTCGCCGAGCACCGCACTGAGGACGGTGTGCCGGCCGGAATCGTCGGCACGGCGAGCTACGCCGTCGACCTGTTCGACCATGACCGAGTGGAGACCCTGGGCGCCCGGCTGGTCCGGCTGCTCACCGCCGCGGTGGAGCAGCCCGACCGCCCGGTCGGTGAGCTGGAGCTGCTGGACGCCGCGGAGCTCGCGGCCGTCCGGGCCGCCGGCGCGGGGCCGCGTCGGACGGCGCGGGCCGAGGACGTCGACGTCCTGCTCGCCCGCCGCGCGGCGGACCTGCCGGAAGCCCTGGCCGTCCGCGCCGGTGACCGGTCGCTGACCTACCGCGAGCTGGACGAGCAGGTCACCCGGCTCGCCCGGCACCTGGTCGCGCTCGGCGCGGCTCCCGGCGAGCTGGTCGCCGTCGCCCTGCCACGCGGAGCCGAACTGCTGGTGACCCTGCTGGCGGTGCTCCGATCGGGCGCGGCCTACCTGCCGCTCGACCCCGGTCTCCCGGTGGACCGCCTCTCCTACACCATCACCGACGCGCGGCCGACGCTGACCGTGACCTCCGCCGCCGTACAAGAACTGCCGTTGGGCGACGCCGTCGTCCTGCTGGACCACGAGCAGACCCGGAAGGCCATCGCGGAGCAGTCGGGTCGGGACTGGACGGACGGTGAGCGCCGGGCCCCGGTGCACGCCGAGCACCCCGCCTACGTCATCTACACCTCCGGCTCCACCGGACGGCCCAAGGGCGTCGTGGTCCCGCGCCGCGGGCTGGCCAACTTCCTGCACGACATGGCCGGCCGGTTCCCGCTGACCATCGAGGACCGGTGGCTGGCGGTCACCACGGTGTCCTTCGACATCGCCGCCCTGGAGCTCTACCTGCCGCTCACGGCCGGCGCTGCGGTGGTCGTCGCCGACCGGGAGACCGTGCGCGAGCCCTCGGCCCTGCTCGGGCTGGCGGCCGAGGCGGGAGCCACGATCCTGCAGGCGACCCCCTCGCTGTGGCAGGCGCTGGCCGACCACGACGCCGCTGCCCTGCATGGCCTGCGCAAGCTGGTCGGCGGCGAGGCGCTGCCGCCGGAGCTGGCCGACCGACTGGCCGCCGCGGGCGGTCGGGTGACCAACCTGTACGGGCCCACCGAGACCACGATCTGGTCGACGGCCGCGGTGCTCGGCACGGGAGCGCCGCACATCGGCAGCCCGATCACCGACACCGACGTCCACCTCCTGGACGAGCGGCTCCGCCCGGTCCCGCCGGGCGTGCCCGGCGAGCTGTACATCGCCGGAGCGGGCGTGGCCCAGGGCTACCTGGGGCGTCCGGGCCTGACGGCGGAGCGGTTCGTCGCCAGCCCGTTCGCCGGTGGTGCCCGGATGTACCGGACCGGTGACCTGGCCCGCTGGGGCCGGGGATCCAGGCTGGAGTACCTCGGCCGGGTGGACCACCAGGTCAAACTGCGTGGTTTCCGGATCGAGCCGGGTGAGATCGAGTCGGTGCTGGCGCGCCACGAGGACGTCGCCCAGGCCGTGGTGGTCCTGCGCGAGGACCGGCCCGGAGACCAGCGGCTGGTGGCCTACGTGGTGCCGCTGGCCGGCCGGTCGGTGGACGCCGCAGCGCTGCGCCGGTGGGCCGGCACTGACCTGCCGGACTACATGGTCCCGTCGGTCGTGGTCAGTCTGGACGCCCTGCCGATGACCGCCAACGGCAAGCTGGACCGCCGGGCGCTGCCCGTGCCCGCCGACAGCGCCGCCGGGGAGATCGTCGCGCCGCGGTCGCCGCGCGAGGAGATCATGTCCGGCCTGTTCGCCGAGGCGCTGGGGCTGGCCGTGGTCTCCGTCGAGGACGGATTCTTCGATCTCGGTGGCCACTCGCTGATGGCGACCCGACTGATGAGCCGGATCCGGACGGTCTTCGGGGTTGAACTCGCGATGCGCGCCCTGTTCGAAAACCCGACCGTCGCCGGACTGGTCGAGCGCTTGGACACGGCTGACCAGGCCCGCCCGGCCCTTCGGCCGCAGCCGCGCCCCGACGCCGTCCCGCTGTCCTTCGCCCAGCGCCGGATGTGGCTCCTGCACCAGTTGGAGGGCCCGAGCCCCACCTACAACATGCCGTTCGTCGTCCGGCTCTCCGGTCACCTCGACCTGGACGCGCTGAAGGCGGCGCTACAGGACGTCGTCGCCCGGCACGAGAGTCTGCGCACGGTCTTCCCGGAGATCGACGGCCTGCCCCGGCAGGTGGTGCTCGGAACCGACGAGGCGCGGATCGAGCTGACCTGCCGCCAGGTGGCCGAGGCCGATCTGGAGGAGGCGACCGACGCCGCCGTGCGCGTGGCGCTCGACCTGACCACCCAGCTGCCGGTCGCGGCGACCCTGCTCACGCTGTCCCCGACCGAGCACGTGTTCGTCCTGGTCGTGCACCACATCGCGGGCGACGGCTGGTCGCTGGCCCCGCTGTCCGCCGACGTGTCGCGGGCGTACACGGCCCGGCACGCCGGCCAGGCCCCGCAGTGGGAGTCGCTGCCGGTCCAGTACGCCGACTACACGCTGTGGCAGCGGCAGCTGCTCGGCAACGAGTCCGACCCCGACAGCCTGTTCTCCGAACAGGTCGCCTACTGGAAGCAGGCCCTCGCCGACCTGCCGGAGCTGCTGAACCTGCCGACCGACCGGCCGCGCCCCTCGGTGGCCAGCTACCGAGGGGGGCGCCTGCCGATCGAGCTGGGCCCCGAGCTGCACGCCGCGGTGCGGTCCCTGGCGAAGCGGGAGGGCGCGAGCACCTTCATGGTGCTCCAGTCCGCGGTCGCGGCGCTGCTCGGCAAGCTCGGCGGCGGCCCCGACATCCCGCTCGGCAGCCCCATCGCGGGCCGCACCGACGAGGCGCTCGACCATCTGGTCGGCTTCTTCGTCAACACCCTGGTGCTGCGCAACGACCTGACCGGGAACCCCTCGTTCGCCGAACTGGTGGGCCGGGCGCGGGAGACCGCGCTGGCGGCGTACGCCAACCAGGACGTCCCGTTCGACCACCTGGTGGAGGTGCTCCGGCCGACCCGCTCCGCCGCACACCAGCCGCTGTTCCAGGTGATGCTGGCACTCCAGAACGCCACCGTCGCCACGGACGTCGAGCTGCCCGATCTGACCCTCAGCCCGGAGAACAGCTTCACCGGAGCCTCCCGCTTCGACCTGCTGCTCAACTTCGCCGAGCAGTTCGATGAGGCCGGCGGGGCGCCCGCGGGCATCAACGGCTTCGTCGAATACAGCGTCGACCTGTTCGACGCCGGAACGGTCACCGCTCTGGTGAAGCGGCTGGAGCGCCTGCTGACCGCCGTGACGGAGGACCCGCAGCTGCCGATCGCCTCGATCGACCTGCTCGACGACGCCGAGCGGCACACCGTCCTGCGGCAGTGGAACGACACCGCGACGGACTCCGTGCCGACCAGTGTTCCCGCGCGGTTCGCCGCGCTGGTCGCCCGCACACCGGACGCGCTCGCGGTGTCCTACGAGGAACGGCAGTTGACGTACCGCGAGCTGGACGAGGAGTCCGACCGACTCGCGCGCCGACTGGTGGCGGCCGGCGTCCGGCCCGAGGACCGGGTCGCGCTGTTCCAGGAACGCTCGGCGTGGCTGGTGGTGTCGATCCTGGCGGTGCTCAAGGCCGGTGCGGCCTACGTGCCGATCGACCCGCGCTTCCCCGCCTCCCGCCGCAGCCACATCATGTCCGACAGCCAGGTCCGCGTGCTGCTGACGGACACCACTTCACCGGCGCTGGAATGCGAGTACGCCGGCGCGGTCATCGTGGTGGACGCCGACACCGACACCGACCCGAGCGTCCGGGACATCCGGCTGCCCGCGGTCGTGCACCCCGAGCAGCTCGCGTACGTGATGTACACCTCCGGCTCGACGGGTGTGCCGAAGGGCGTGGGGATCGCCAACGCGGACGTGACGGCGTTCGCCACGGACCGGGTCTTCCGTCCGCAGATGTACCGCCGGGTGCTGGTCCACTCCCCGCAGGCGTTCGACATGTCCACCTTCGACCTGTGGGTGCCGCTGCTGAACGGCGGCCAGGCCGTGGTCGCCCCCCGCGGCGACCTCGACCTGGCGACCCTCGCCCGGGTCCTCAAGGACAACCACGTCACCGGTCTGGTCATGACCGCGGGTCTGTTCCGGCTCACCGCCGAGGAGTCCCCGGAGTGCTTCGCGGGCGTGGCCGAGGTGTGGACCGGCGGCGACGTGATACCCGCCGAAGCGGTGCGCCGGGTCATGACGGCCTGCCCGCAGACCGCGGTGGTCGACGCCTACGGCCCGACCGAGGCGACCGCGATCACCACCATCTTCCGGGTCGACGACGCACAGCGGATCCCTGCCCAGATCCCGATCGGGCGACCGCTGGACAACATGCGGGTCTACGTCCTGGACGAGGCGCTGCAGCCGGTCCCCGTCGGGGTCGCCGGCGAGCTGTACATCGCCGGTGCGGGGCTGGCCCGCGGCTACCTGGGCCAGCCGGGTCTGACCGCCGGACGGTTCGTCGCTGACCCGCACGGCCCGGCAGGCAGCCGGATGTACCGGGCCGGCGACCTGGTGCGCTGGAATGCCGACGGCGAGGTCGAGTTCCTCGGCCGGGCCGACGAGCAGGTCAAGATCCGTGGCTTCCGCATCGAGCTCGGCGAGATCGAGGCGGCCCTGGCCGACCACCCGGACGTCGCCCAGGCGGCCGTCCTGGTACGCGAGGACCGCCCTGGCGACCGCCAACTGGTGGCCTACCTGGTGCCGGACACGACGCCGTCCGCGGACGCGGCCGGGACGACCGGGGACAACGGCACCGCCGGCCAGCAGACCGGACAGTCGCAGGAGCACGACGCGCAGCCGTACGACCCGGAGCGGCCGGAGGAGTCCGGCGATGACTCGCTGGACTCTGACCGAACCGGTGAACTGGTCAGCTCCGTGAAGTCGTTCGTCGCGCAGCGGCTGCCCGAGTACATGGTGCCGGCCGCGTTCATGGCGCTGGACGCCCTCCCGATGACCGCCAACGGCAAGCTGGACCGCCGTGCGCTGCCGGCTCCCGACTTGTCCAGCGCGTCGACGGGCCGGGCGCCGCGCACCGAGCTGGAGGCACGGGTCTGCACGGTCATGGCCGACGTCCTCGGCCTGCCGGCGATCGGCATCGACGACAACTTCTTCGACCTGGGCGGCGACAGCATCATGTCGATCCAGCTCGTCAGTCGTGCCAGGCGTGCCGGGCTGCTGATGAGCACGCGTGACGTGTTCCAGTACAAGACGGTCGCCGAACTGGCGGCGGTGGTCCGGCTGGCCGACGGCGCGGTCTCGGCCGCGGCCGACGAGCCGGAGACCGGCGACGTCCCGCTGCTGCCGATCGTGCACTGGCTGCGGGAGAACGGCGGCCCGATCGAAGGCTTCAACCAGTCCCGGATCGTCCCGGCCCCGGCCGGAGCCACCCTGCACCTGCTGGAGCAGGCACTGCAGGCGCTGATCGACCGGCACGGTGCCCTGCGGATGCGGCTGGACCGCACCGACGGGCAGTGGCGGCTGAGCGTCCCCGAGACCGGGACGGTCCGCGCGGGCGACCTGCTGCACCGCGTCGACACGGCCGGCCTGGACGACGAGGCGCTCGAAGCCGTGATCGTCGAGCACCGCACCGCGGCGATGGCCAGGTTGGCCCCGGACGACGGCGTCATGCTGCAGGCCGTGTGGTTCGACGCCGGCCAGGGGCGCAGCGGCCAGCTCCTCCTGATGGTGCACCACCTCTCCGTCGACGGCGTCTCGTGGCGGGTGCTCATGCCCGACCTGTTCGAGGGCTACGACGCGGCCGAGCAGGGCAGGCCCATCGCGCTCGACCCGCCCGGCACCTCGCTGCGCGGCTGGGCGACCCGACTGCACGAGCTCGCGGCCGAACGCCGGGGCGAACTCGAGCTCTGGGAAGCGATGGTGCGGGATCCGGAGCCGCTGCTCGGCCTCCGGCCGCTCGACCCGGCCCGCGACACCGTCGACGCCACCCGCTTCGTCCATGTCCGGCTGCCCGCCGACCTCAGCACCTCGCTGCTGGCGGACGCCCCACGGGCCATCCACGCCGGCGTCGACGACGTCCTGCTCACCGGCCTGACACTGGCACTCGCCCAGTGGCGCGCCAAGTGGCGCGGCACCGACCGCCAGGACCTGCTCGTGGCCGTGGAGAGCCACGGCCGGCACGACGTCCTCGAAGGGGTCGACCTGACCCGGACCGTCGGCTGGCTGACCGCCATGTACCCGGCGCGGATCGACCTCTCCGGTGTGGACACCGCCCGTGCGCTGGCCGGCGGACCGACCACCGCACGGGCGGCCAAGGCGGTCAAGGAGCAGCTGCGCCGGATCCCGGACCACGGTCTGGGCTACGGCCTGCTGCGGTACCTGGACCCGCAGGCGTCCGAGCGGCTGGCCGACGGCGCCGAGCCCCAGGTGGCCTTCAACTACTTCGGCCGCTTCACGGCGCCGGAGGGCGAGCCGGCACCGACCGCGACCGAGCCGACCTTCGAGACCGGACGGTACGACGGCGGTGCGGACGGCCGACGACCGTTCACCCACGCGCTGGAGATCAACGCGCGGACGGACGACTTCACCGCCGGTTCCTCGCTGAGCTGCATGTGGACCTGGCCGGACGGGCTCTTCACCGACGAGGAGGTCCTGGAGCTCTGCGAGGGCTGGGTCGCGGCACTGCGCGTGCTGGCCGACCAGCTGCAGCGCCCCGGCAACGCCGGACACACGCCGTCCGATCTGCCGCTGGTCGAGCTGACCCAGCACCAGATCGAGCGTCTGGAGACCGACCTGCCGGACCTGTCCGACGTGCTGCCGCTGACGCCGCTGCAGGAAGGGCTGCTCTTCCACGCCCGGTACGACGAAAGCGACACGGACCCGTACACCGTCCAGCTCCTCTGGGCGCTGGACGGCCACGTCGACCGGGACACCTTGCGGGCCGCGGCGCGGACCCTGCTGCGCCGCCACCCGAACCTCCGGGTGGCCTTCCGGCAGGACGACCTCGCCCGTCCGGTGCAGGTCGTCGTGGAGGACCCGGCGCTGCCCTGGTACGAGCATGACCTGCGGGCGCTGGACGGCGAGGACCTCGACCGCGAGGTGGCCCGGATCACCGAGGAGGACCGCACCCGCCGCTTCGACCCGGCCCGTCCGCCGCTGATCCGCTTCACGCTGATCCGGGTGGCCGACGACGCGTACCGCTTCCTGCTCACCAACCATCACATCCTGCTCGACGGATGGTCCATGCCGATGGTCCTCGGCGAGCTGGGCGAGCTGTACACCACGGGCGGCGACGACCGGACCCTTTCGCGGCCGGCCGACTACCGCGGCTACCTGACCTGGCTTGCCGGGCAGGACCGCGGCGAGGCCGAGAAGGCCTGGCGAACGGCGCTGGCCGGGCTGCAGGAGCCCCTCCTGCTCGCCCCTTCGACGGGACAGCGGGCGGCGGTCACGCCGCACCGCCGGACCGTGGAGGTCGACCAGCAGCTCAGCACGACGCTTGCCGCGCTGGCCCGCCGGCACGGGCTGACCCTGGCCACGCTGGTCCAGGGCGCCTGGGCGGCCCTGCTGAGTCGGCTGACCGGGCGGGACGACGTGGTGTTCGGTGCCACCGTGTCCGGCCGGCCGCCGGAGATCGCCGGTATCGAGACGATGGTCGGGCTCTTCATCAACACCCTGCCCGTCCGCGTGCGCCTGGAGCCGACCGAGCCGGTGATCGCCCTGCTCGGACGGATCCAGCAACAGCAGTCCGAGCTGACGGAGCACTCGTACCTGCGGCTGTCCGACATCCAGCGACTCGCCGGCTTCGGTGAACTCTTCGACACGGCCACGGTGTTCGAGAACTACCCGGCACCGCCCCAGGGCCTGCACGCCGAGCCCGGCGAGGTGGACGTCAGCGACGATCAGAGCAGCGACGCCACGCACTACCCGCTGGCGCTGTGCGCCTCGATGCGCGGCTCGTCCCTGCGGCTGCGAGTGGACCACCGGCCCGACGTGTTCGACGGACAGAGCGTGACCGGTCTGCTCGACCAGCTGGTGAGCTGGCTGCGGGCCCTGGCCGCGGACCCGGACCAGCCGGTCGGCCTGATCGACCTGCTGAGTGCCGACCAGTTCGACCAGGTGGTCCGGCGGTTCAACGCCACCGAACGGCCCGTACCGCCGCAGCGGTGGTCCGAGCTCGTCGCCGATCAGGCAAGGCTGAGCCCGGACCGGACCGCCGTGGTCTACCAGGACGAGCGGCTCAGCTACGCGCAGCTCGACCGGCGGGCCAACCAGCTCGCCCGGCTGCTGGCCCGGCACGGCGCCACCGAGCAGTCCCTGGTCGGGCTGGTGCTGGAGCGCACCCCGGACACGGTCGTCGCGGTCCTCGCGGTCGCCCGGGCCGGGGCCGCCTACCTGCCGGTCGACTCGCGGTACCCGGCCGACCGGCGCGCGTTCATCCTGGCCGACGCCCGTCCGGCGCTGGTCGTGGCGAGCACTGCCACCGCCCAGCTGCTGGCCGAGGTGGGCACCGACATCCCGACCCTCGTCCTGGACGACCCGGAGCTGCGGGCCGAGTGGGCGGCGCAGCCCGCGACGCCCCTGGTGCCGGCCTCCGAGCCGTCCCCGGACGACGCGGCGTACGTCATCTACACCTCGGGCACCACCGGTCGCCCCAAGGGCGTCGTGGTCACCCACCGGGGCATCGGCAACCTGGCCGCCGCGCAGATCGAGCGGTTCGCGATCGACACGGAGAGCAGGCTCCTGCAGTTCGCGTCGCCGAGCTTCGACGCCGCGGTGTCGGAGATCGTGACGAGCCTGGTCGCCGGAGCCACCCTGGTGCTCGCCCCGACGGCCGAGCTGCTGCCGGGCCCGACGCTGACCGGGGTGATGGCCCGCCACGGGGTGACCCATGCCACGATCCCGCCCACGGTGCTGGCCGCGATCTCGCCCGACGACCTGCCCGGGTTGCGCACCCTGGTGGTCGCCGGCGAGCCCTGCCCGCAGCACCTGGTCGACCAGTGGGCACCCCGACTGCGCATGATCAACGCGTACGGCCCCACCGAGACGACCGTCTGCGCCACCATGAGCGACCCGTTGTCCACGACGGCGATCTCGATCGGCCGGCCGATCACCAACACCTCGGTCTACGTGCTCGACGCGCGGCTCCGGCCAGTGCCGACCGGCGTGGCGGGCGAGCTGTACGTGAGCGGCCCCGGTCTGGCGCGCGGCTACCTGAACCGCGGCGGCCTGACGGCGGAGCGCTTCGTGCCGAACCCGTTCGGCGCGGCGGGCAGTCGGATGTACCGCACCGGCGACCTGGCCAGCTGGACCCGCGACGGCCGGCTCGCCTACGTCGGCCGGGCCGACCAGCAGCTCAAGCTCCGGGGCTTCCGGATCGAGCCGGCCGAGATCGAGTCGGTGCTCCTCGACCACCCGGACGTGTCCCAGGCGGCCGTCGTCCTGCGGGAGATGAGCCAGGGCGGCCGCCGGCTGGTGGCCTACGTGGTGCCGGGCGACGGCGTCACGATCGACCCGATGGTGCTGCGCAAGCAGCTCTCAGGACAGCTGCCCGACTACATGGTGCCGGCCGCCTTCGTATCGCTGGCGGCGCTGCCGGTCACGCCGAACGGGAAGCTGGACCGTCCGGCCCTGCCCGCTCCGGACGCCGAGGGCAGCGTGAGCAGGGGGGCGCCCCGGACGCCGCGCGAAGAGGTGCTGTGCGGTCTGTTCGCGGAGGCCCTCGAGGTCGGCCGGGTCGGGATCGAGGACAGCTTCTTCGATCTCGGTGGTGACTCGCTGATGGCGGCGGGTCTGGTCAGCCGGGTGAACCTCACCTTCGGAACCAAGGTCAGCATCGCGGCGCTGTTCGAGAGTCCGACCGTCGAGAGTCTCGCTGAGCGGCTGACCACGGGAGAGGAGAGCGATCCGCTGGACGTGCTGCTCCCCCTGAGGAGCACCGGCACGGCCGAGCCGATCTTCTGCCTGCCGCCCGCCGGCGGCCTGAGCTGGAGCTATGCGGGCCTGCTGCGCCACATCGACCCGGAGCATCCGGTCTATGCGCTGCAGGCGCGCGGCCTGGCCCGGGACGAGGCGCTGCCGGAGTCGCTGACCGCGATGGCGGAGGACTACCTGGAGCAGATCCGGGCGGTCCAGCCGCACGGCCCGTACCACCTGGCCGGCTGGTCGCTCGGCGGCCTCCTGGGCCACCTGATCGCCACCCGCCTGCAGGAGGCGGGAGAGGAGGTCGCGACGCTGGCCGTCCTCGACGCCTATCCGGTGATCAACGAGCACGAGGTCGTCGAGGAACGGCCCGAGGACGTCCTGCGGCAGCTGCTGGGCTACCTGGGCCACGACCTCACCGAGCTGGGCGAGGACCCACTGGACTACGCCCGGGCGCGCAGCCTGCTCGACGACGGCAACAGTGCCATCGCCGGCCTGGAGGAGCGGCACATCGAGGCGCTGGCCCGGGTGGGCACCAACATCGCGCGGATCACCCAGGACTTCAGCCTGGACCGGTTCCGCGGTGACCTGCTCATGTTCGTCGCCACGGTGGGCAAGGAGGGCTCGGCGTACACACCGGCCCTGTGGGAGCCGCACGTCGAGGGAAGGGTGATCAGGCACGACCTCGCCTTCGCCCACAACGACCTGACGACGGCCCCCGCCTGGGCGCAGATCGGTCCGCTGCTCGCACAGTCCCTGCGTGACGCCCGCGAAACCCGGGCCGCCGCCGAACAGTAAGGGCGGGGCTCCCGGCCCGGACGGCCGCCGGCACGGCGGCCGTCCGGGCGGAGCAGCACACGTATTCAAGTCTTGGAAGCGTCAGCGACCACAGCGACCGGCCGGGCCAGGATGGCGGTGTCCCTTCCATCGCCGCTGCCCGACCGGGGGACCGATCCCGCGCGGTCGGCAGAACGACGTATCCACGTCCCGGACAACCGACCCGCTGGTGCGACTGAACGACGACGAGGGCCAGCACGCCCTGTCGCCTGTGTTCGCCGAGATCACCGCCGGCGGGACGACCGCAACCCTAGGCTCTTGGGAGTAGCCATGCTCAACGCCCTACAGCTCGCGCCCCCGGAGGCCACCCTCACGGTCTCCCCCGCGGAATCGATGGAGATCGGCCGGATCGCCGAGCAGCTGCAGGCGGTCTCGGACGAGGTCGACGACGATGCTTGGGTAGCCGCCGCCCGGGACTCCTGGCAGTCCCTGCCCGGCACCTTCCGGCAGCGCATCCGCGAATTCCGCCGCGACTCCGGTCCGGGCGGCGTGCTGGTGGTACGCGGACTTCCGGTGGACGAAAGACGGGTGCCGGCCACCCCGTCGGTCCCCGGGTCCGTGCAGCGGACCACCACCGGGCCGGCCGCACTGCTGATGATGACGGCCTGCGGGCTCGGCGATCCCGCCGCCTTCCTGGCCGAGAAGTCCGGCGCACTGGTCCAGGACGTCGTCCCTGTGCCGGGCAGGGAGGAGTTCCAGGGCAACGCCGGGTCGGTGGACCTGATGATGCACAACGAGAACGCCTTCCACCCGCACCGCCCGGACTACGTGATGCTGCTCTGCCTGCGCCCGGACCACGACCGGGTCGCCGGGCTGCGCACGGCCTCGATCCGCGAGGCGCTGCCACTGCTGTCCGACCGGGCCAGGGAGAACCTCGCCCGCCCCGAGTTCAGCACCCAGCCCCCGCCGTCCTTCGGCTCCCTCGGCGGCTCCGTCCCGGAACTTCCGGTGCTGACCGGCGACTCGGCCGATCCGGACATCCGGGTCGACTTCGCCGCCACGACCGGGCTGACCCCGTCGGCCCGTGAAGCACTCATCGAGCTGTCCCTGGCTCTCGACGAAGTGTCCCGCACCGTAAGGCTGTTGCCCGGCGACCTGGCGATCGTCGACAACCACGTGACCCTGCACGGCCGGACGGCCTTCCAGCCCCGCTACGACGGCCAGGACCGCTGGCTCCAGCGGACCTTCGTCCTGGCCGACCTGCGCCGATCGCGCGACCACCGGCCTGGCGACGGCTACGTGCTGGAGCGCTAGGCAGCCCACTGTCCCCGTCGTCATCCCGGCAGCCGTCCGGGGTTCACCCAGGAGAAGGAGAGCACAACACATGCAGCAAACGCCCGGGACGGCGGAGAACCCGCAGCCCTCGTCCGCCGACGACGACGGCGTTCCCGTCTTCCAGCTGATGGACCCCAGGCTGGTCCAGGACCAGTACGGGTTCTTCGCCGAGCTGCGCACCAAGTCCCGCGTGTGGTGGGCCGAACTGCCGGACGGAGCACGCTGGCTGGTCCCCACCCGCTACGAGGACATCCGCCAGGCCCACCTCGACCCGGCCCTGCGCCAGAAGCCGGATCCGGAGGACGACCCCGTCACCGACGAGGAAGGCGGCATCTGGCGCATCTACAACGAACACCCCGTCGTGTCCGATCCCCCAAAGCACACCCGCCTGCGCAAGCTCCTCAGCAGCGCCTTCACCGCCCGCCAGACCGAACGCCTGCGCCCGCGCGTGGAACAGACCGTGGAAGAACTCCTGGACGGCCTCGCCCGGCAGGGCGCCGACGGCGCTCCCGTGGACCTCATGGAGGGCCTCGCCTGGCCGCTGCCGCTGGTCCTGATCTGCGAGCTGCTCGGCATCCCGGAGGAGCGCCGCGACGTCTTCCACGACTGGTCCCGCAACACCCGGGACTTCACCGGCGGCACCCACGAGGGCCGCGAGGAAATCGCCTACCGCATCATCGACGTCATCAAGGACCTCATCGAGGAGCGGCGCGTCACCCCCACCGACGACCTGCTCGGCCAGATGGTGCAGGCCCGGGACGCCGACGAGGGCAAGCTCAGTGAGATGGAGCTCATCTCCACCGCCTTCATCGTCCTGCTCGCCGGCTTCGAGTCCAGCGTCAGCCTGATCGGCAACGGCGTGCACGCACTGCTCCTCAACCCCGATCAGCGAGCCCTCGTGGAGAACGACCCGACGCTGCTACCCGCGGCCGTCGAGGAGTTCCTCCGGTTCGACCCGTCGCTCTTCCTCACCAACGTCCGCATGTCCGGAGCGCCCACCACCGTCGCGGGCGTCGACATCCGCAAGGGCCAGCCGGTCCTGCTCTCGCTCGGCGCCGCCAACCGCGACCCCGAGCAGTTCCCCAACCCGGACAAGCTGGACATCACCCGAGACACCACCGGACACCTCGCCTTCGGCTACGGCATCCACCGCTGCCTGGGCGCGCCGCTCTCCCGCATGGAAGCGGGCGTCGCCATCGGTCGCCTGTTCCAGCGCTTCCCCAACCTGCGCCACGCCGAGGGCCCGAACGTGCCCTACATCCCCAACCCCCTCGGCCGCACGCCGCTGAACCTGATGCTCCGACTGGACTGACGCACGGAAAGCCATCGGGCCGCCATCGCACGATGCGAGGGCGGCCCGACTTGTGCCGCGGGTGCGGAGCAGAGGGGGAACGGCGAGGTCGCGGCGTCACCTGTGGGCGGCCGGCGCGCCCCGCACCACGTCGACGCGGCGGGGAAGGCGGCCCACTCCTCCGGGGCCCACGTCGATCACCGCTTCACGCGGTGGCGGGGGCGCCGTTGCCTCCCCGCCCGGGCGCACATGCCGGGCACCCGGTGGTCGTCCGGTGGTACTCCCAGGTGGCGGCGCCGAGCGCGACACCCCACAGCATCCAGCACGAGTAGAACGTCCAGGGCACCCACGGACGCAGCCCGAAGTCGTCGGTGGACGCCTTCCGCGGGCCGAAGTAGTGCCGCACCAGCGACATGAACGCCCCCGGGCCCACCTGGGCCAGCAGAGCCGTACCGAAGCAGGCCGGTCCCAGCACCAGGAGACGCGGCACGCGGGAGCCGCCGACTGCCGGCACCCAGCGCGGGAAGTCCCGCCCGAAGGGCCGTACCAGTGCCAGCGACAGCACCGTCCCGGCCAGCGCCGGTACGACGGGCACCCATCCGCCGGGGGCATTGTGGATCACCTCGGGCCGGGTGATCCCGACGTTGCTGCCGCACTCCCAGGCGAGCTTGACCACCGGGTACGGCAGGGACAGCGCGACCGCCGCGTAGCCGCTCCAGGACGGCGCCCGCATGCGGTCCTCGGGGGCCGGGCGCCCACA
Organism: Kitasatospora sp. NPDC001159; assembly: GCF_053598235.1. Classification (NCBI taxonomy): domain Bacteria; kingdom Bacillati; phylum Actinomycetota; class Actinomycetes; order Kitasatosporales; family Streptomycetaceae; genus Kitasatospora; species Kitasatospora sp. NPDC001159. The sequence goes on along the minus strand of NZ_JBSFJV010000014.1, from coordinate 49,520 downwards.
CTCGTCGCAGGCCGCCGCTCCGTGCGCCGCGCTCCGTGTAGCGGCCGACGCCGTCAGCGCGGCCGAACCGAGCGCGAGCGAACGGACCACGACACGACCCGCCTCGAAGCGGGGAACATCCGGGTCCCCCGAGCCGGTCATCCGACGGACGAGGGCGCCCAGCACATCGAACAACACCGGGCTGCCGCCCTGGGCGAGCCCCGCGGCGGCGCCGAGCGCCCCGACCTCGGCGACCCGGCGCGCGCGTCGGGGCACAGCCGGGTCCGCCGCCAGAGCCGCACCGAGAGCCAACCCGCCGACGACGGACGCTCCCCGCACCAGTCGCTCGCCCGGATAGCGGCTGCTCCCGCCACTGCGGCGGGCGAGCGCGCTCGCCGCGAACGTCGCGGCGCAACCGGCCATCGCGAGCGCCGTTCGGGCCCGCAGCCGTGCTCGGCGGTGTTCTGCGGATCGGGTACCGGGGACGCCGCCGGCCCACTCGCTCGTCGTCATGCCAGCTCCCCGCCCGTGCCACCTAGGTCGCATGCACCCTAGGAGTTCGCCGGGCCGGCACGGAAGTTCACTTCGAAGATTCAAAACCGGGGCGGGCCGGTCCGGGGCGCGCGGCGGCAGCAGGTCACGCACTCAATTCTTCGAAGCAGCCTCGGCCGCACCCGGTCCGGCAGGCCAGGATGGTGCAGCCCGTCGAGTGCCGCGGCCCCGCCGGGTATCCCCAGCCCGCACGAAACGGCGGAAACATGACCGACATGACCGACGCGCTGCTCAGCAGCGCCACCCCCGACCTTTCCGATCCCCACCGGTACACCGAGGACGGCATCGAGGAGGTCTGGAGCAGGCTCCGCAAGACCCAACCGGTCTTCCTGACCCGGCGTCCCAGGTCCACCGACTTCTGGTCGGTCCTGAGTCACGACCTGGCGACCCAGGTCCTCAAGGACAGCGCGACCTTCTCCTCCACGGGAGGGATGCGGCTCGACGCGGACCCGGTGGCCAACGCGGCGGCCGCCGGAAAGATGCTCATCGTCACCGACCCGCCCCGGCACGGCGGGATCCGCCGGGTCATCAACTCCGCCTTCACGCCCCGCATGGTGCAGCGGCTGACGGACAACATCCGGCTGACCGCAGTGCAGGTGATCGAGGCCGCGCTCGATCAGGGCGACGTCGACTTCACCCAGGTCGCGGCTCGCCTCCCGGTCTCGGTCATCGCCGACATGCTCGGTGTCCCGAGGGCCGACTGGGACTTCATGCTCAAGCTCACCATGATCGCGTTCGGCGCCGACGAAGCCACCGACACCGACCGGAACACCGTCGCCGAGGCGCACACCGAACTCCTGGTCTACTACGACGACCTGCTGCGGCAACGACGGCGCGACCCCCAGGACGACATCGTCAGCGCCCTGGCGCACGGCCTGGTGGACGGAGCCCCCCTCACCGACGAGGAGATCCTGCTCAACTGCAACGGGCTGATCTCCGGCGGCAACGAGACGACCCGCCACTCCACCGTCGGCGGACTACTGGCGTTCATCCGGCAACCGGAGCAGTGGGACCTGCTGCGGGCGGATCCCGGTCTGATCCCTTCCGCCGTGCAGGAGATCCTGCGATTCACCAGTCCCGCCCTGCACGTGCTGCGCACGGCACGCCAGGAAGCGGTCCTCGGTGGCCACTTGATCCGCCCGGGTGACCAGTTGGCGGTGTGGCTGCCCGCGGCCAACCGCGACGAGGCGGTGTTCACCCAGCCCGACCGCTTCGACATCACCCGCTCCCCGAACCGCCACCTGGCCTTCGCGCAGGGCACGCACTTCTGTCTCGGATCGGCCTTGGCCACCAGCGAACTCTCGATCTTCTTCGAGGAGTTCACGGCGCGCGTGGCCACCGCCACACTGCGCGGTACTCCGAAACGGATGGAATCCAACCTGATCTGGGGCTTCACCTCGATGCCGCTCACCCTGACCAGGCGCACCGCACCGTGATCCTCCACCGGGCCGACACCCACGATCCCGCCTCCCCCGCGTGGGGGAGGCGGATGATCCGATCGACGGATGTGACCGTCGCGGCCGACGGGAAGTCTTGACGTGGATGCACATTCCGAAAATACGGAGGTCACGGTGGCTGTTCTTACGGACTCGAAGGCAGGAGGCGTTCCCCGGCCGCAGGCCCCGAGCCCGGGGCGGATGTTGTGGTGGCGACGATGGCCCGTGTGGACGCCCGTGGCAGCCGCGTTCTGGGGCGTGTTGTACGCCGCTGTCGAGGTTGCCTGGGCGGTGACGGGAACCCGCGTGCAATGGAAGGAGCACTCCGCCTACGCGCCGGGGGTCCAGCTCTTCCTGGCGGCCCTCGCGCTCCTGGCCGGCGGCGCCTGCCTGGCCAGCACCCGAACGCTCGCCAGGCTCGGCCGGGTTGCGGTGGCGACGGCACTGATGACGGCGCTCCCGGTGTTCGTCGTGGGAATGAACGGGCTGCCGATCTATTTCGTGACGATCACGACGCTTTCCGGGGTCGAGAGCGCCACCGGGCTGGCCCAGGTGCTGCTGAACACGGCCGGCGCCGCTCTCCTACTCCTCGTCGGATTGTCGTACCGTCGGCGGCTGCGCGGAGACTGCCCGCGCTGCGGCAGGCCGCACGCCGGCGCCAGCGACGGCCCGCTGGCCCACCCAACCGCCTCCCGAGCCCCGAGGCGCACCCGCGTCGCGGTGTACCTGTTCATGTGCGGACTCCTGCCGTGGGCGGGATCCAAGACCATCTGGACGTTGGGCGGCAACGCGCTCGGCGTCGCGGGCGATGACTGGCAGAAGATAGCGACCGCCGACGCGTCGGGCCCGGCGAAGGCAACCGCGTCGGCGGGGATCGACGTGACCGTGCTGGCCTCGATGGTCGGGATCTTCCTGCTGCTGGGGCTGCTTTACGTGTGGGGGCAGGTGTTCCCCCGCTGGACGCTGTTTCTGTCCGGACGACGGGTCCCGCGCCTGCTGCCCTTGATCCCGGCCTGGCTGACCGGCATCCCACTGGCGATGTACGGGGCTGTCCTCACCATCTCGGCCCCGCTCATCGCCGTCGGCGCACTGCCCGAGATCAAGCCTACCCCGCCGTTCACCTCCAGCTCGGGGATCACCTGGTTCGCCGAGTTCGGCGGCCTGGCATTCGGCGGACTGGGCATCGGCCTCATCCTGGCCGCCCGCTCCTACGCCGCCCGCACCCGCCCCATCTGTTCCAGCGCCCTGGAAGTGACGCAGCCCGAGTAGTCGGACTCCTGGGGAAGCGCCTGGCGCCTCCCCAGGTGGGCGGGTCAGCGATTCGCATTCACCAACGGCCCCACGTAGCAGGGGCTTTCTCCTGGAGGAGGGCCCGTGCTCACGATCGGACGGCGCCACCTGCTCGGCTGCGTCGCCCTCGTGTTCCTGGCGGCACTGGTCACACCGACGCTGCTGGACGGGACCGTCAGAGCGGACACCGCGGCAGCTTCCAAGCAGCTGTTCATGCAGGTGATCGGCCACCATCGCGCGTATCGGGCTGTCATCAACCTACGGGAGTCGTGCTCGCGCCGGTCGTGATCCGGCGGACGGCCGGCACCTGCCGGACGCCAAGTGCCGCCCGAACGCCCGCCCCCGGCGTGGACACCGATCGACCCGCCGGCACACAGCGCGTCGCCGGAGGTCCACCGACGAGACCGACCCGGTGGGACCCTCCACGACCACCAATATGCCGCTTGACCTGGCCGGATGATCAATCGGCACCCGCAGACGCCCCGCGGTCAGCCGGTGCGGCCCACTCGACGGTTCTCCCCGAGGCCGCTGTCGGTGAAATCACGGTCACCGTGCAGCCACGCCGCCTTGTCGTGCATCTCCGTCTGCGTCAGCGCGGAGAGCATCGCATTGCGCGCCTCGGCCGCCTCACCCGCCGGGTGGTACAGCTCGCTGCCCATGCGCCGGGCGACCAGCTGGGTGCGTCCCGCGCGTTCATGACGTACGGCGTTGAACTTCTCCAGGCACTGGACGACGTCGTCCTCGCCCATCCCGTCGAGCAGGTCGCCGAGGACCACGGCGTCCTCCAGCGCCTGGCAGGCACCCTGGGCCGCGTACTGCAGCATGGGGTGGGCGGCGTCACCGACCAGGGCGACGCGCCGTTCGGTCCAGGTCCGCACCGGGTCGCGGTCGCACAGCACCCATTCGCGCCACCCTTCGCCGAGTTCGAGCAGACGGCGGGCGGTGGCGCCGATTCCGGGGAACTGGCCAAGCACGTGGTCGCGTTCGGCTTCCCGCCCGGTCACGGGAACGGTCGCCCCGTCGTCGCGGGTGACCGCGAGGTTGAGGTACTCGCCGCCGCCGATGATGTAGTGCACGAAATGCCACTTGGGTCCGGACCACAGCGTGACCGTGTTCCAGCGCAGCTCTTCCGGCACCTTCTCGATCGGGATCACCGAGCGGTAGATGGTGTGACCCGAGACGCGGGGTTCGCCGTCACCCAGCATCGCCGCGCGCACGGTGGAGCGGATCCCGTCCGCGCCGATCAGGGCCGCACCGCGCAAGGCCCTCCCGTCGGTGGTGCGCACGGTGACGCCCGCGGCGTCCTGCTCGTAGCTCCGCACCGCGGCGTCGGCGAGCAGCTCGACGCCGTCCAGTTCCTGGCAGGCGGTGAGCAGCGGCCGGTACAGGTCGCCGCGGTGCACCACCGCGTACGGGTTGCCGAACCGCTCACGGTAGGCGCCGGTCAGTTCCATGGCGATGACCTTCTCGCCGGTGGTGCCGTCCATGAAACGCAACTCGTCGATGAACACCGCGCGTTCGCGAACGCTCTCGCCGACGCCGAGGCGATCGAGAGCGTGGAAGGCGTTGGGGCCGAGCTGGATGCCGGCGCCGATCTCCGCGAAGGTGCCGCTGCGCTCGAGCACGGTGACGCGGTGTCCGAACCGGGCCAGCGACAGTGCCGTCGCGAGCCCGCAGATGCCGCCGCCGGCGATGATGACGTGTGCCACGGTTCGTCACGTTCCTTCAGGTGGTTGGTGGTGTGTAGCTGTCGGGCGAAGGCCGGCAGCGGATGCCGGGGGAAGAACCTGGGCAGTTCCTCGTGGAAGCCTGGGAAGGTCTCGACGATGCAGCCGGGACCGTCCGGGGCGGGGTTTCCGGTGTTCAGGTCCCACGGTGTGGGCCCCGGGCATCGAGCGGGTCCCTGTACGGCCCCGGTCGTGCGCCAGGGGAGGGGGTTACCCGTCAGGAACCGGCCGGTTCAAGCGCGATCCCGCGCCCGGCGAGTGCCGCCACGGCGAACTCACCCTCCACAGTGGCCTCCACGGCGAAGGCGTACCGCTCGGTCGGCGGATAGCCGATCAGCTGGGCGGCCCGGTTGGGCAGCGGGGCCTCGGCGGCCTGCCGGGACTCCCAGAGCAGCACCGCACCCCACCGGTTGGCGCCGCCGTCGGAGATCCAGAACTTCAGCCGCAGTCCGCGCACTTGCGAGAAGCGATCCACCGCCTCCTCGCGCAGGAAGCCACGCAGCGATTCGACGGTCTGCTCCGAGCGCGCCAGATCCCACCAGACGATCACCGCGTACATGCGCCGGACACCTCCTGGAGAAGCGAGCCGATGATGCTCGGCCCGGCCACGGTCAGGACGGACTCGGCGTGGAACTGCATCGAGGCGAACCCGGCCGCCCGCAGCGCGTGCACCTCGCCCGTCGCCGCGTTCCGGCTGACCTCCACCCTGCCGTGCACCGGGTGCTCGAAGGAGTCCGCGGCGCACCGGGCGGCGAAGGTGTTGTAGAAGCCCACCCGCGCCGCCCTGCCGAACAGGTCGATCTCGTGCTGGGCGCCCTGGTTGGGCACCGCACGGCGCACCAGGTCCAGGCCGAGCAACATGCTGAGCACCTGATGGCTCAGGCACACCGCGAGGAAAGGCCGCCGCTCGTCCAGGAGCCGGGCCGTCGCCGAGCGCAGATGAGCGATCTTCGGGTGTGTCGTCTCCCGCGGGTCGCCCGGACCCGGGCCCATGACCACCAGGTCGTGCGCGTCGAAGTCGTACGGCTCGTCGAAGCGACGTATGTCCACTTCGCAGCCCAGCGAACGGATCTGGTGCGCGATCATCTCGGTGAACGTGTCCTCGGCATCGACCACCAGGACCTTGCGTCCGGCCAGTGGACCGGTGCGCCGACAGGGATCGGCCGTGTCCTTCAGCCAGAAGCGCGCGATGCCGTCGTTCCGCGCGTCGAGCGCCTCGCGCACCGCAGGGTGCGACCCGAACCGAGTGGGTTCGGCCCCGCCGAGCGCCGCCAGCAGCCCCGCGGCCTTGGCGCGGGTCTCCTGCACCTCGGAGGCCGGGTCGGAGTGGCGCACCAGCGTCGCGCCCACCCCGATCCGCATCACTCCGGCCAAGTCGATGTCGGCGGTCCGGATCAGGATCGAGGAATCCAGTGTGCGCCCGCCCGCGGCATCGCGCCCGATAAGGGCGGCCACCCCGCTGTAGTAGCCGCGCCCGGCCGGCTCGTAACGGCTGATGACCCGGGCGGCGCTCTCCAGCGGGGAGCCGGTCACCGTCGGCGCGAACAGGGTCTCGCGCAGGATGTCGCGCACATCGCGGTCGGTGCGGCCCTCGATGAAGTACTCGGTGTGCGCCAGACGCGCCATCTCCTTGAGGTACGGCCCCGTGACCCGGCCGCCCTCGGGGCAGATCCGGCCCATCATCTTCAGCTCTTCGTCCACCACCATGTACAGCTCGTCGGCTTCCTTCGTGTCGGCGAGGAAGGCCAGAACGCCGTCAAGATCCGGTCCGGACACGGGGTAGCGGTAAGTGCCGCTGATGGGGTTCATCACCGCACGGCCGTCGCGAACGCTGATGTGCCGCTCGGGAGTGGCTCCGACGAACGTCCGCTCGCCGGTGTGGATGAGGAACGTCCAGTACGCGCCTGTCTCCCGCTCGACCAGACGACGGAAGAACGACAGCGCGTCCGGCACGCCGAAGCCTGGCAGCTGGGCGACGAAGGACCGCTTGAGCACGAAGTTGGCGCCCTCGCCCATACCGATCTCGTCGGAGACGATGCGACGAACCGTCTCCGCGTACGTGTCGTCGTCGATGTCGAAGTGGTCCTCGGTCACCTTCACCGGATGGTTCGGCAGCAGTCCCAGGTTGTCGCGCAACGAGAGCGCGGCCTGCTCGCCCACCCGCATCGCCAGTAGCGGCCGGCCGTCGTCCGGAGCCGCGAAGCCGCGTTCGGCCAGCTGCCGATAGGGGATGAGCACCAGCAGTTCCTGGCGGGCGCCGGCCTCCGGCGTTTCGGCGAGTTCGAGCTCGGCGATCGCGCCGACCTGGGTCATCTCACCGGTCAGCACCTCGAGAGCGTCGTCTCCCGCTGCCTCAGGACGGTGCAGCAGGGCAAAGGCTTCCGTCGAGCCGTCGAGGATGCGCGACAGCAGCAGCACGCCGTCCTGCGTTGTCATGGGGATCCATTCTCCTTCGGGCGCGCTCAGTGCGTCGCGATGGTGGCTGCGTTCAGGCCGGTCAGTACCGCCTCGGTCGTCACGACCTTGGCGGCGCGCTCGGCGGCGTAGGTGAGTGCCAGCCGGTGGTACTCGGCGGAGAAGTCGGCGACCGCGTCGGCCACCAGGAACGGCTGGATGTCGTTCGTATACGCATCCACGGCGGTCATCAGGACGCCCACGTGCGCGTACACGCCACAGATGATCAGCTGGTCGCGGCGCTGCTCCCGCATCCGGGCCAGTAGGTCGGTCTTGAAGAAGGCGCTGTAGCGCCACTTGGTGAGCGTCCAGTCGCCGTCGTCGGGCTCCAACGGCGGGACGACCCGGCGGTGCTCGGGTGTGGCCCGCATGCCGGGGCCCCAGAAGTCCTTGAGGAGCCCGCGTTGTTCGGGCGTCATGCCGCCGGGCTGCACGGTGTAGGCGACGGGGACGCCCAGCGCCCTGGCCCGCGCGCGCAGCCGCGCCGTGTTGTCCACCAGGGCCCGACCGAGTTCGGTGGTGCGCGGGAACGGCTTGAGGAAGTACTCCTGCATGTCGTGCAGGAGCAGCACCGCGCGCCGGGGATCCGGCTGCCAGTCGACCGTGTTCTCGGGGAGCTGCTCCACGGTGGGCAGCGAGTACGGCTGGATGGGGGGGATGCCGGGCATGGGCCGGTTCCTTTCGTTCTCAGACACCGAGGGTGGCTCCGCCGTCCACGGTCAGTTCGTGCATCGTGATGTGCCCGGCCTCGTCCGACAGCAGAAAGGCGACGGTCCGCGCGATGTCCTCGGGGCGGGCCACCTTGCCCAGCGGGATGCCGACCCGGTACTGCTCCGGGTTGCCCGCGATCGACGCCTTGGCGGCCGTCTCAGCGGTGTGCATGCCGCGCAGCATCATGGTGTCGGTGGAGCCGGGAGCCACCACGTTGCAACGGATGCCCCGGTGCGCCACTTCGAGGCCCAGGCACTTGGTGAACGCGGTCGCGGCGGCTTTGGACGCCGCATAGGCGGCCATCTCGGCGCGCGCGGTGCCCGCGGAGTTGGATGCGACGGTGACGATGGCGCCGGCGCCGCGAGGGATCATGCGGTTGACCACGGCGCGCGACACATGGAACACGCCGGTGGCGTTCACGGCGAACGTGGCGTTCCAGTCCTGGTCGGACAGGGCGCGGGCCTGGCCCAGACGCAGCACACCGGCGGCGTTCACCAGATGCGACACCGGGCCGAGCCGGGTCTCGACCTCGTCGACCAGTTCGTCCACGGCGGAACTGGAGGTGACGTCAGCAGCGAAGCCGGTCGCCATGAGGCCCTCCGCGCGCAGAGTGGCGGCAGTGGCGGCGGTCCGCTCCGCGTCGAGGTCCACAGCGGCGACCTCCGCTCCGCGCTCGGCGAGCAACCGGACGACGGCCTGCCCAATGCCGCCGGCCGCTCCGGTGACCAGGGCGATGGTTCCTTTCACGGTTCCAGCCTCCTTGTGATGTAGGTAAGTTGGGTAGCAGCGGCGGGGCGTCAGCCCCGCCAGGCCGAGGCCACCTCGATGGCCTGCTGCGGGTTCAGCCGCGGGTCGCAGAAGCTCAGGTACTTGTCGCCGATGCGGTGCAGGTTGACCGTGTCCGAGACACACTCGGTGACCGCTTCGGGAGTCGTCTCCAGGTGCAGGCCTGCTGCGACGCCGCCACCTGTGCACACCGCCTCCTGGAACGCGCGGACCTCCCCTACCACGGTCTCGACCAGGCGGGTCTTGAGCCCCTCGGGGCCGGAGACGGTGTTGCCGTGCATCGGGTCCGACAGCCACAGGACCGGATGGCCGGCCCGGGCGACGGCTTCCACCAGGGCGGGCAGCTTGCGCGGGGCGTTCTCGGCACCCATGCGTGCGATCAGGGTGAGTCGGCCGGGGCTGCGCTCGGGATCCAGGCGCTCGCACAGTCCGAGCAGCTCCTCGGTCGTCATGCTCGGCCCGACCTTGACGGCGACCGGGTTGGCCACGGCGGCCAGCAGGGCGACGTGGGCGCCGTTCAGCCGCCGGGTGCGTTCGCCCACCCACGGCCAGTGGGTGGAGGCCAGCAGCAGCGAGCCATCGGGTTCGCGGCGCAGCATGGGCAGTTCGTAGTCGAGTAGCAGCGCCTCGTGGCTGGTCCACACCGGCACGTCGCACTCCGGGCGACGGCCGGCGGTGCCGCGCCAGCCCAGGTGGTCCATGGTGTCGCTGGCAGCCCGGTAGCCGGAGAGCAGGTGGCCGGGGTCGGGGCGACGCAGCTCGGCGTCGGGCTCGGGTCGGTTGACCATGTGGCCCCGGTAGACGGGCAGTTCGGCGCCGCGCACGGTCTCGGTCGGCTTCGAGCGGGGCTTGCCGAACTGTCCGGCGAGCCGGCCCACCCGCAGCACCGGCCGGCCGGACGCGAGCTTCATCGTCCCGGCGAGTTCATCGAGCAGCGCCGCCTTGCGCGCGACGTCCTCGGGCGTCGCTTCGGCCGGGTCCTCGGCGCAGTCGCCGGCCTGCACGATCTGCAGATGGCCGGCTGCGGCCTCGCCCAGCAGAGACCCGAGGCGGCGCACGGCCTCGATGTCCACGAGGGCGGGCATGCGCCGCAGATGGACGCGGGCCTGGTCGAGACGTGGGTGGTCGGCCCAGTCAGGCTGCTGGAGGGCGGGCAGGGAGCGAACGTAGGACTCAATGTCGGTCATAGGATTCCCTCGGCGGTGCATGTCGGAGTCACCCTGGCTGGTGGCGGGCTCGGCCGCGTGTGAAGCGGTACGGGCCTCGTGTGTGTCGGCAAGGTGTCGGCCTGGCGATGACGCGCGTCGTCAGGTGGGCTCTGCGGGTGCCGATGAATCATCCGGCCAGGTCAAGCGGCATGTTGGCACTCGTGGAGGGTTCCTCCGGGTCGGTCTCGTCGGCGGATTTCCAGTTGTGCGCTGTGGGCTGGCAGGTTGATTGGTTCGGGTAGTGGGCGCAGGGGTACGGTTTGTCCCAGCGATCGGTGTTGCCAGTGCTCGTCGTAGTGGGTCTCGAACTCGCGGAGTTCGTGGAGGAGATGGGCGCGGCTCCAGATCAGGGTGCGGTCGAGGAGCCCGTGCCGGCAGGTCTGTATCAAAAATTCCACGGCGATTGGAACCACACCTTCCCGCCGTAGCCCGGCGTTCCGCGCGGACACGGCTGGAGGTCTGCCGACGAGACCGGCTCGGTGGAACTCTCCACGCGCACCAACATGCCGCCTGAGCTGGCCGATCACCGAGGGGCTCCGCGAGACGATCTCGGTGCCGCCAGCCATCCGGTCGATACCCCGTTCGACCGCTCAAGACCGGAACGGCAACGGCCACTTAAGGCGCATCAAACCCTGCTTGACCTGATGATCAGTCAAGTGCCACATTCTGGGAATCCGACATTCGGGAGGCGCACGGGCCGCGAGACCGGTCCGGAGGGCCTGAAAGACCAGACCCCAGACACAGGAGGACGACCAGATGGCCACCGCCACCCACCAGTTCCACCTTGACTCCTACCTCCGCCGGATCGGCTGGACCGGTGAGCCGCGCACCGACGCCGCCACACTGCGTTCGGTCCACCGGGCCCACGCCATGGGGATTCCGTTCGAGAACCTCGACCCCATGCTGGACTCCGTCCCGTCACTCGAGCTGCCCGATCTCCAGGCCAAGATGGTGCACGGACGCCGTGGCGGCTACTGCTACGAACACAACACCCTGCTCGCGGCGGCCCTGAGAGAGATCGGGTTCACCGTCACCATCCTGACCGGCCGGGTCATCGCGGGAGCCGGGGGCAAGGTGCTACCCCGCACCCACATGCTGCTGCTGGTGGACGTGCCGGGTGAGGAGACGCCCTACGTGGCCGATGTGGGCTTCGGCTTCGCCGGTGGACTGCTGGAGGCCGTTCCCCTCCAGCCGTGCGCCGAGTTCCACCAGTTCGGCCGTGAGCTGCGTCTGGACCGCGAGCCGCAGGCCGGACTGACCGACCGTTGGGTCCTCCGCTCCCGCCAGGACGGCAACTGGGAGACGCAGTACTTCTTCACCCTGGAGCCCTTCGAGCCGGTCGACGTTGCGGTCCTCAACTGGCACATCGCCACCAACCCCCGCTCTCCCGCCCGCCGACTCGTCCACGTCCACATCACCACCCCGGAGGCCCACATCGCACTGACCGGCCGGGTCCTGGTGGAGCAGCGCGCCGAAGGAGCCGTCAGCAAGCGCCAGTTGGGCAGCGTGGAGGAGGTGCGAGCGGTGCTCGCCGACGTCTTCGGCATCGAGCTCCCCGAGGGTCTCCACCTGCCCGTGTGAGCCCGGCCCCCGGCAGCGTGGTGGGGATGACGGATCACCGCCGCTGTGGGTGCCGGTACATCATCCGGCCAGGTAAAGCGGCATAGTGGTCGGAACTTCGGGCCGTCCCGGTTCCTGCACGAGGACGGACGCATCCACATCGCCGACCGGCTGCGGGAGAAGGCCACCGTCCGATCGCACCGGCCCGCCCCTGGTCCCGTCCAGGAGCGGGCCGGTGACGGTCGGCCGTGGTCTGCGCGGGCTACTTGACGGAGCCGGCGGTGAGTCCGGACACGACGTGCCGTTCGATCGCCGCGAAGAGCACGACCACCGGCACGATGGCCACCAGCGCGGCGGCGAACACGTAGTTCCACTGCACGCTGTAGGCGCCGATCATGTTGTTGATGCCGACGGTGAGCGGTTGCCGGTCGGGCGAGCCTTGCGGCCGCGGAAGCGCACCCGGGCGGTGTAGTAGGCGGCGGGCAGGGCGACCAGCAGCACCAGGAGGGTCGAGCCGCCAGCCACCAGCAGGGTGATCTGGAGGTTCTGGCCGAGCGTGGTGTCGGTCCAGACCCTGGTGAACGAGGACCTCCCGTCGGCGCCACCCGGCGGCCGACGGCTCCGCGTGGTGCTGACACTGCTCGGTTGTCGCCGTACGCCAGTACCATGGATCCGACTTCAGGGAAGCCGCGAAGCAGGTTGCGACTCAGGCTCTGTGACTGTCCGTCAGCTATTTGCCGCGCCGGATCATCGGTTGGGTTGACAAGTGGAGGCTGATCCCGATGCCGCGTGCCAGGACGACGGCCAGGCTGGCGCGTTCGGGTCTGCTGACCGGCCGGCCGGCGCCCGCGGTGCTGCCCCCGTCGCTACGCGTGTGGCTCGGGCTGTTCGCAGCCTTCGCCGCGTTGGTGGTCGTCGCGCTCGGGATCCTGTACGCCGACGAGAGCGAGCCCGGCAGGATGGACGCGCGGATCGGGGCGGCGGTGTACGGCGTGGGGTCGCCGTGGCGGTCCGTTGCTCCGGCCATGGACTCCTTGGGTGAGCCGGTGGGAGCCTCCGCCCTGGTCGTGGCCATCATGACGGGCTGTCTACTGTTTCGGCGCCCTTGCGCGGCGGTGCTCGTCGTTGCCGGCGTCGGCATGACCGTGGGGACGGCGACACTGCTCAAGCACCTGGTGGGACGCACCATCCACGGCGACAACCTGTCCTACCCGAGCGGGCACACCGCCTTCGTCACCGCGCTAGCCCTCGTGGTGGCGATGCTCGCGACTCGCCGCCGAGGCCGGGACGGGCCCGGCCTCGGCGGAACGGCCGGCACCTTGCTCATGCTCGCCGCGGCGCTGGTCGCCGGCGCCGCAATGGGCTGGGCGCAGGTCGCTCTGGGCGCGCACTACCCAACCGACGTCCTCGGCGGCTGGTGCACCGCGCTGGCGGTGGTACCGGCGACCGCGTGGCTGGTCGACCGGGCCGCCGACCGGCTGGTCGGCCGGCCGCCCGACGCCGGTCGGCGGGAGAGCTGCTGACGCCGCGTCAGGCAAGGCGGCGGAACACGGGCTTCACCGGCCGCCCGGCCAGCCAGGGGGTGGGGTCAGCGGCGTCCAGTGCCTTCCGGTACACGGCACATGCCCCGGCCACCACGTCGACGGTGCGGTCGATGTCGGCGTCGTCGAGCGCGCTGCTCACCACGAACGACGGGGCCAGCACTCCGCCCGCGAGGAGCTGGCGCAGGAACAGGGTGCGGTACTGCTGCGACGGCTGCCGGTTCTCGTCGAGGGTGGCGAAGACCAGGTTGCTGGGCCGGCCCCGGACGACGAGGTGGTCGCCGACGCCCATACCGGCGGCGGCCTCGCGGACACCGGCGGCCAACCGCTCGCCGAGGGCGTGCAGCCGAGCGGTGACGCCCTCCTCCACGTAGGTGGTCTGCACGGCCATCGCGGCCGCCAGCGAGTGCGTTTCCGCGCCGTGCGTGGTGGACAGCAGGAACACCCGGTCGCCGCAGTGGCGCAGCCCGCCCCGCTCCATCAGGTCGCGGCGCCCGGCCAGAGCGGAGACGGCGAACCCGTTGCCCAGCGCCTTGCCGAACGTGGAGAGGTCGGGGACGACGCCGTACAGGCCCTGGGCGCCCGCCTCGGACCAGCGGAAGCCGGTGATCATCTCATCGAAGATCAGTACGCAGCCGTGCCGGTCGGCCAGCTCGCGCAGGCCGGCGAGGTACCCGGGCGGCGGCTCGGTGTGGCCGGCAGGTTCGAGGATCAGGCAGGCGACCTCGTCCTGGTACCGGGTGAGCAGTTCCTCCGTGGCGGCCAGGTCCCCGTAGGGGAACGCCACGGTGAGCTCGGTGATCGCGGCCGGAATTCCGGCGGACATCGGCGTGGTGCCGATGAACCAGTCGTCGACGGAGAAGAACGGATGGTCTCCGCAGATGGCCACCCGCGGGCGCCCGGTGACGGCGCGGGCGAGTCGCACCGCGGCGGTGGTGACGTCGGAGCCGTTCTTCGCGAACTTCACCATCTCGGCGGTCGGCACCGTGGCCAGGAAGCGTTCCGCGGCCTCGACCTCCACGATGGACGGCCGGACGAAGTTGCTGCCGCGGTCGAGTTCCCGCCGCACCGCCTCCAGCACGCGTGGGTGGGCGTGGCCGAGGCTGACCGACCGCAGGCCGGAGCCGTACTCGACGTAGCGGTTGCCGTCGATGTCCCACACGTGGGCACCGCGGCCGTGGCTGATGACCGGGGCCAGGTTCTCGGGGTACTGGTCGTCGCCCTTGGCGTAGGTGTGCGCGCCCCCGGGGATCAGGGCGTGCAGCCGCTCGTTCGCCGCCCGCGACCGGGGCAGGGCGAACTCTCCGGATTCGTCGGTGACTTGGATGTTCACGCCGGCCTCATTTCTCCTTCTGCCGCAGGACCTCGGCGAGGCTCGGTGCCTCCCGGTCCCGCTTGGACATCGACAGGGCCGGCAGCGGCCAGGGGATGGCGAGCTCCGGGTCGTCGAAGGCGATCGTCACGTCCTCGGCCGGATCGTGCGGGCGGTCGATCCGGTACGAGACGTCGGCGGTTTCGGTCAGCGCCTGGAAGCCGTGCGCGCACCCCGCCGGGATGTACACGCTCACCTGTGTCTCGCCGGACAGCTCGAAGAAGGCCCGGCCTCGGTAGGTCGGCGAGTCCGTCCGCAGGTCCACGACGACGTCGAAGACCCTCCCGTACGAGCACCGCACCAGCTTGGCCTCGCCGGCACCGGAGCGCAGGTGCAGGCCGCGCAGCACGCCCCGGACCGAGCGGGACACGCTGTGCTGGACGAAGGCGTTCGGGTCGAGGCCCACCGAGCGGACCACGTCGGCGTCGAAGGTGCGGCAGAAGAAGCCGCGCTCGTCGGCGTACGGAGTCGGCTCGAACAGGTACGCGCCGGCGATCGCCGGGACTTCGGTCGCCTTCACGGCGCCTCCCTCAGAGCATGGGCGTGGTCATGGTGGTCGTGGTCGGTCGTCGGGAAGAGGGCCGCGGTCAAGGCGGTGAACTGGTGCTCAAGGCGGCGGGTGGCCGCCAGGTTCCGCGCGGTGAGGGTTCGTCGCAGCTCCGCCGATCGCTGCTCCAGCTCCCGGAACTGCGCGATCAGCAGGTCGGCGTCGACCTCGCGGGCCGGGTGGCAGTACGCGCCCAGCCCCATCTGGGCCATGAGCGCGTCGCTCTTCGCCGCATAGCTCAGTGCGAGCGCCGGCGTGCCGACCTTCAGCGCGCAGACCAGGTTGTGGTACCGGGTCGCCACCACGGCGTCGGCAGCCGCCGCCTCCTTCATCAGGTCGGTCAGTGAGGCCGCCTCGGCGGCGGTGACCAGCGGCGAGTCCACCGCGTCGAGGATCGCGGCGACCACCGGAACGTCGACCTCGTCGCCGGTGAGCAGCCGGACCGGCCTGCCGTCCTCGACCAGCGCGCGGACGAAGCGGGTCGTCCCGTCGAGGTAGCGCCGGTGGATCTCCTCGGCCCGGACGCGGTCGTCGTTGCCGCCGTGGAAGTCCATGATGCCGACGCAGACCGGGCCTGGCGGACCCGAGGACGCGTTCGCCGGCGGCGTCGGCAGGCAGAAGGCGAGGTCCGGGTAGACCTCGTCCCGCACGGTGTCCACGCCCATCGCCCGCATCGCGTCGCGGGACAGGGCGTCCCGGTAAGACCGGTACGCGGCCAGCCGCGCCGACCAGCGCACCAGGGCCCGGGTGGGCCGGTTGCCGATCGGGGCGGCGCCGACGCCGACCAGCGCCACTCGCGTGCCGAACAGCCGGCCGGATGCGCAGAGCAGGAACAGCGCGTACGGGAAGCCCCACGGCCGCAGCGGCAGCGTGGCCTCCAGGACGCCCATGCCTGGCACGATCACCACGTCGTGCCGGCGCACCCAGGCAGCGGTGCGGACGGCGTCGACGAGTTTGCCCAGGCCCTTCGCCGCGATCGCGCCCGCCCGCGATGCGGTCCGGTACTCCCCGCGGTACCAGTGCAGCCGCGTCGCGGGGATCCGGTACCGGGCCGTGACGACCTCGGGTCCGCCGCACAGCGCGTCCACGACCGCCTCCGGGTGTTCGGTGCGGAGGTAGCCGAGCACGGCCTCCAGCGACCCGTCGTTGCCGAGGTTGCCGGAGCCGAGCAGGCCGAACACCCCGACGCGCACCGGAGTTCCGTCCGCGGACGTCATCCCTGCCTCCCCTCGCGTCCGGCCACGAGGGCGTCGACGGAGACGGTGAGCAGGGCCGGCTCGACCGGGGCGCGGTCCTCGACCCGCTCGCCGGCGCCCGGCCGGAGCCGGCTGGTCATCCATGCGACCAGGTGGCGGTAGCACGCGCGCCGGTCCTCCGGGGACAACGGCGCCCGCCGGATCGCCGAGGCGAAGCCCCCGACGTACTCGGCGAGCAGCCGGGGCGTCGGGTGCAGCAGGCCTGCCCGGCGCGGATCCAGGTTGACGCACCGGGAGCGCTTGGAAGGGTTCGCCCGCTCGGCGCGGGTGGGGTGGTCGCGGCGGAAGTACAGCAGTTCCGGCACCTGGTGGAAGGGCCCGTGCAGGGTGATCTCGGCGACGAACGTGCGGTCCGCATGGTGGTAGCTGTCGTGCGGCTTCACCCGGCGCAGCACGTCGGCCCGCATCACCCCGTAGAAGTCGTCGCCACCGGGCTCGAACAGCAGACTGCGGAAGCGCTCCGGCGCGTGCGGCGAGTCGGTGGCGAGCCCGTACTCGTAGGGGACCTTCACCTTGCCGTCGCCGTCGATGACCGCCTGGCCGGAGTGCGCGAGGATCACGTCCGGCCGCTCGTCCAGCGCCTCCACGCAGCGCAGCAGCAGGTCCCGGGCGTACAGGTCGTCGTGCGAGGCCCACTTGAACAGCTCGCCACGGCACTCGGTGAACACGTGGTTGTGGTTCGGCGCGGCGCCGATGTTCCGGGGCAGCCGGAGGTAGCGGATGCGCGAGTCCCGCGCGGCGTACCGGCGGCAGATGTCCTGGGTCGCGTCGGTCGAGGCGTTGTCGGAGATGACCAGCTCGAAGTCCTCGTAGGTCTGGCCGAGCAGGGCGTCGAGCGACTCGGCGAGGTATTTCTCGCCGTTGTAGACGGGCAGCCCGATGCTCAACCGGGGAAGGGCGGTCATGGTGTCCTCATGTCGGGGATGGGGAGAGGGTGGCGGTGGCGCTCGCGCAGGGCGGTCCGCAGTTGCAGCCACCAGACGGCCGAGCCGCAGGCGGTCGCGGCGGCGACGCCCCAGGCCGAGCCGACCGTGCCGGCCGCGGCCGCCCCGCCGAGCCCGCCGCCGAGGTAGCAGGCGGAGGCGAACAGCTGGCAGCGCAGGCTGCGCCGGGCCGCGGCGAGCGCGCGCAGCCCGGCCGCCGCGCCGCTGCCGAGGCCGGCGCCGGCGACGCCGAGCGTGGCCGGCACGATGAGCTCCGAGGCGGAGTGCCAGACGTCGCCGAGGACGAGCTCGCCGGCCCGGTCCGGCATCAGCAGCAGCGCCGCGCCCCACAGCAGCGCGGCGGCGGCCTGCCCACCGCCCAGCAGGAGGCAGAACCTGCCGAGCCGCTGCGGTGCCTGCCTCAGCACCCGTGCCGCCTCCGCCACGGTGACCAGCGACAGCCCCATCAGCAGGGCGAGGAACGGGCCGAGCAGCAGCTCGGCGCCCCGGACCGCACCCACCGCGCCGACCCCGACGATCACGCCGAGCCCGTACGCCCGCAGCTGGCTCGCGCCGCTGAGGCTGACGTTCTCGACCAGGTACCGGGAGCCGAGATCGCGCTGTTCGCGGAGCCACCCGCGGGCCTCGGTCGCTCGGGGCCGGATGCCGGACTGGAGGCAGCCGTACCCGGCGGCCACCGCGGCGGAGGCGCCCCAGGCCAGCACGAAGGCGGCCACGCTGCCCACGCGGGCCGCCAGGAGCATGGCCGGGACGAGCGCGACGCCCTGCACGAGGTCGTTGGCGAACGCCTTCTTCCCGGTGCCGGCGGCGAAGAACGCGAACCGCCAGGAGTCCTGGAGCAGCAGCGCCGGCAGTGCGACGCCGAGGCAGGCGAAGGCGGGCCCCACGCGGCCGCCGAGGCCGAGCCCGACCAGCAGGCACACCGCTCCGAGGGTGGCACCGACGCCGAGCGCGGCACCCGTCGACCGGGCCGCCGCCGCGCGCCAGGGCGCGTCCGGCACGCCGCTGAAGCGCACCACGAGCGGGTCGGTGGCCAGCCCGCGGGCGACGTTGAGCACCACGCCGTAGGTCAGCCAGGCCAGGCTGAACACGCCGAACGCGGTCACCCCCAGCGAGCGTGCCACGTAGATGCCCACCGCGAAGTTGGTCATGCTGGAGGCCGCCTGGTCGGCCAGTCCCCAGGACAGCCGGCCGAGCACGCCTCGCTTGGCGGTCCGCCCGGTCTCCCCGGACGGACCGGCCGTCGTCGTCTTCACCCCCTCGGTGGTCATCCGCGTCATGCCTTGATCAGCCCGGCGCCCTCCAGGGCGCCGGCCGCGACGGCGACCGTGTCGAACGGCAGCCCGGACCGCTCGGCGACGTCCAACAGGCTGTGCTCGCCGTCGGACATGCTGAGCACCCAGAGCATGGCCATCTGGGCCTGCTTGGCGTCGCTGCGGCCGCCGAGCGAGTCGTACAACCCTCGCCGGCCCAGCTGTGGTTCGCCGTACGGGCTGAGGTTGAGGTAGCGCCGGTTGCGGTCGAGCAGCGCGAACGCCTCGCGGCAGACGGCGAGGGTGTCCGCCATCGCCTCCGGGGAGATGAAGTCCAGGTTGTCCGCCGAGGTGTGGTACTCGGGGTACCCGGCGTACGGGGTCCGGGTGAGCGAACCGACGCCGAGATCGAACCCGGGCGAGCAGAACTGCCGCTCGTCGTAGCCGTACGGTGTGAACTCGGCGACGCGGTGCGGGCGTTCGGATGCGGCCAGGACGTGCCGCAGCACCCGGTCGATCTCCGCGTCGCCGCGCCTGCTCTGCTTGTACGTCAGCCGGCCCGGGTCGCCGGCGCAGGCCAGCACCAGCCCGTGCTTGACCCGCTCCACCCGCTCCGCGTTGCGGGCCAGCCAGGTGATCGCCCCGATGGTGCCCGGGGCGAAGATGAACCGGTAGGTGCACCAGGGCGTGCGCTGCGCCAGCTCCCGGGCCAGGAACGTCGCCACCGCGATGCCCGCCAGGTTGTCGTTGGCCAGCGACGGGTGGCAGACGTGGCAGGAGACGATCACCTCGTCGGCGACCTGACCGGGGACGACGTGCTCGGCGTAGGTGAGGTGGCCGTCGGCGATCGTGGAGTCGATGCGCACCTCGTACTCGCCGTCCGGCATCGCGTCCAGGGTCTCCTGGGACAGGCAGAACCCCCAGTCCGGTGCGTAGTAGCTGGTGCGGTACGGAACCAGGGTCGGCTGGTCCGGCAGGGTGTGCAGGTGTCCGCGCAGCTCGCTCAGCGGCATGGTCGCCGCCACCGGCACGCTGTAGCCGAGCACGTGCAGGCTGGACGCGGCGAAGTCGACGACCCGGTTGCCGGCGCTGTCGGCGATGTACGCGTCCCGGATGTTCCACTCCTGCGGCACCGTCCAGTCGAGCACCTGCGTCCCGGTCGGCACCTCGTGCACCTGCAGCGGAAGGTACTCGCGGACGATGTCCAGGGTGGCGCGCACACCGTCGCCGGTGATGCTCCGGCAGAGCGGGTACATCCGCTCCACCAGTTCGTACATCTCCTCGCCGAGCGCGGTCATCGGCGCCACCGCAGGGTGTCGTCGACGGCGCCGGCCTCGGACGCCTCGCGCAGCACGGCCAGCCGGGTGAAGCGTCGCTCGAAGGCCTCCCGGGTCAGACCGAACTTCCGGTAGGCGTCGGCGAGTTCGAGTGCTCCCTGCTTCACCGTCCACTCGCAGTCGAAACCGGGGAGCGCGGCGCGGAACCGCGAGAAGTCCACCCGGTACGACCGCGGATCGGCACCGTTCTCCCCGGTGATCACCACCCGCGAGCCGTCCACCGCCTCGGCGACCTGCCCGGCGATCTCGGCGACCGTGACATTGTTGATCTCGCTGCCGATGTTGAACGCCCGGTCGTGCACCGCTTCCCGCGGCGCGGTCAGCGCGGCGGCGAAGGCCCGGGCGATGTCGGCGGCGTGCACCAGCGGGCGCCAGGGGGTGCCGTCGGAGAGCACCAGCACCTCGCCGGACAGGAGCGCGTGGCCCACCAGGTTGTTCAGCACGATGTCGGCGCGCAGCCGGGGCGAGTAGCCGAAGGCGGTGGCGTTGCGCATGTACACCGGGCTGAACTCGCCGTCGGCCAGGTCGTGCAGGTCGTCCTCCACCCGCACCTTGGACTCCGCGTACGGCGTCACCGGGCGCAGCGGGGCGTCCTCACCCACCAGGTCGTCTCCGCCGGCGGCGCCGTAGACGGAGCAGGTCGAGGCGTACAGGAAGCGCCGCACTCCGGCGTCGCGGGCCAGCTTGGCCAGCCGTACGGAGGCGTGGTGGTTGATGTCGTAGGTGAGGTCCGGGGCCAGCGAGCCCAGCGGGTCGTTGGACAGCGCGGCCAGGTGGATCACGGCGTCCACCCCGGCCACGTGGTCGGCCGTGACGTCGCGCAGGTCCACCCGCCGCCCGGGCGGGTCGGCGGGCGTCGGGCCGAGGACGCAGTCCGCGAACAGGCCGGCGTCCAGCCCGACGACTTCGTGCCCGGCGGCCGCGAGGACCGGGGCCATCACGGTGCCCAGGTAGCCCTGGTGCCCGGTCAGCAGTACGCGCATGGTTCATCCCCCAGGTTGAGAGTGCCCAGATCGAGCGTGACTTTGGTGGCGGCGAACGCCTCGGCGTAGCGCGCGTGGCATTCGATGCCGCGGATCCGCGCCAGCCCGAGGAAGGCCTCCCGGTCGTACCAGGGCCGGTGCCGTTGCGAGGGGTAGTGCTCCTGCAGCAGCCGCACCTTCTGTTCGGCGGTCTCCGGGGACAGCGGCTGGTAGGCCGCCGGACGGCCGAGATCGCCGTCCCACTTGACGATCTCGTAGCCGAGCACGAGGTGGTCGCGGAACGCGGTGGTCACCAGCTTCGCCAGGCCGCGGTGATCCTGGTGCGCGTCCTCGGTGCGCGGGGCGAGGACCAGATCCGGCTCGGTCTGCGCGCGCAGCTCCTCCACCGCGGCCTTGGCCTCCTCCCAGTGCGCGGGCACCCGGCCGTCCGGCAGCTTGAGGACGGTCAGGTGCAGTTCGGCGCCCGGGCAGAAGGCGGCGAGCGCGGCCCGCTCCTCCTGCTCCCGCTCGCCCCCACCGCCGGAGAGCACCAGCGCGTCGACCCGCAGACCCGGCCGCGCCAGGCACATCGTCAGCAGCGTGCCGCCGGCGCCGATGGCGATGTCGTCGCAGTGCGCCCCCACCGCGACGATCCGCTCCAGGCGCCCGGCCCCGAGCCGGATCACGCGGTCCTCACGCCGGAGCCGTCCCGTTCCCACACGGCCCACGGGCGGTCGCCCCGCGCGTAGGCGGCGTCGAGCGCGGCCCGCTCCTTCACGGTGTCGGTCGGCTTCCAGAAGCCGCGGTGCTGGTGTGCCACCAGCCGGCCGCGCTTGGCCAGTTGGGAACATCCGTCGGCGACCAGGTCCCCGTTCTCCGGGATGTGGTCGAAGACCTCCTGGCGGAGCACGAAGTAGCCGCCGTTCTCCCACAGCGGCAGTTCGCTCACCGCGGTGATGCCCCCCACGAGGTTGTCCTCGCCCAACTCCACGCAGTGGAACGAGGACTGCGGCGGCACCACCATCATCGACGCCCCGGCGTCGCGCTGGGCGAACCGGTCGATCATCTCCGGCAGTGGGGCGTCGGTGAGCACGTCGGCGTAGTTGGCGAGGAACATCTCGTCGCCGTCCAGGTGGTGCCGCACCCGGCGCAGCCGCTCTCCGATCGGCGACTCGATGCCGGTCTGCGCGAACGTGATCGTCCAGGAGGCGATGTCGGTGGACAGCAGCTCGGTCTGCCCGCCCCGCAGCACGAAGTCGTTGGACGTCGTCTCCTCGTAGTTGAGGAAGAAGTTCTTGATGTGGTGAGCGCCGTACCCGAGACACAGGATGAACTCCGTGTGCCCGAAGTACGCGTAGTAGCGCATGACGTGCCAGATCAGCGGCCGCGGGCCGACCATCGCCATCGGCTTGGGCATGTCGTCGGAGGCTCCGCTGCGCATCCGCAGCCCGTAACCGCCGCAGAACAGTACGACCTTCATGGCTTGACCTCGACAATGCTCAGTTCCGGGACGGGGAAGACCAGCCGGCCGCCCCACTCGTGCACGAAGGACAACTGCTCGACCAGCTCGGCCCGCAGGTTCCACGGGAGGACGAGGACGTAGTCCGGCCGGTCGGTGCGGATCTGCTCGGGCGGCAGGATCGGGATGCGGGTGCCCGGGGTGAACCTGCCGTGCTTGTAGGGGTTCCGGTCGACCGTGTACGGGAGAAGGTCGGGCCGGATGCCGCAGTGGTTGAGCAGGGTGTTGCCCTTGCCCGGGGCGCCGTAGCCGACGACCGTCTCGCCGCGCTCGGCCGCGTCGATGAGGAACCGCAGGAGGTCCCGGCGCACCTTGGCCACCCGAGCGGAGAACTCGGTGTACCCGGACAGCTCCTGGAGCCCGGCGGCCTTCTCCCGGCCCAGCACGTCGGCCACCCGCCGGGTCGGCTCGCCGGCCGCCTCGGCCGGCCGGGCCCACAGCCGGATGGAGCCGCCGTGCGTGGGCAGCAGCTCGACGTCCACGAGCGTGAGTCCGCCGCTCGCCAGCGCCCGGATCGCGGACGCGACCGTGTAGTACTGGAAGTGCTCGTGGTAGATCGTGTCGTACTGGTTCTCCTCGATCAGGGTCAGCAGGTGCTGCACCTCGATGGAGACCCAGCCGTCGTCGGACACCAGGGCGCGCAGCCCCCGGGTGAACCCGACCACGTCGGGGATGTGCGCGTACACGTTGTTGGCCACGACCAGGTCCGCCGGGCCGTGCTCGGCGCGGACGGCCGAGCCGGTGGCCGGGTCCAGGAACGCCGTGAGCGTGGGCACACCCGCGTCCCGCGCCGCGGCGCCGACGTTCACCGACGGTTCGATGCCGAGACAGCGGATCCCCCGGTCCACCACGTGCCTGAGCAGGTACCCGTCGTTGCTCGCGACCTCGACCACGAAGGCGTCGCGGCCGAGACCCAGCCGCTGGACGGCATCGGCGACGAACGTGCGTGCGTGCTCCACCCAGGAGGTCGAGTAGGAGGAGAAGTACGCGTACTGCGTGAACGTCTCCTCCGGCGTGATCAGCGGAGGGATCTGCGCGAGCCAGCAGTCGGTGCAGACCCGCAGGTGCAGCGGGTACGCCGGTTCCGGCTGGTCCAGTTGGTCCGCGGCGAGAAAGCTCTCACACGGCGGGGTCGCCCCCAGATCGACGACGCTCCCCATCGCCGCCGAGCCGCAGAGTCGGCATCGTGTCATCAACTGCCCCCATTCCTGCTCGCGCGGGTGCCCCGCCGCGAGCCAGCGTTTCCGTTCCCCACCGGCGACGCGCCGTCCGCGCCGCCGGACCGACCCGCGATCGCGGTGCGGTACCCCTCCACCAGGCGCTCCAGCCCGACGGCCGGGCTGAACCCCTGCTCGTAACGGCGCCGGGCCGCCCGGCCCATCTCCTGGTTGCGGTCCGGCTCGGCCGTGATCCGGCGTATGCAGGACGCGAGCGAGGCTGCCTCGCCCGGCTGGTGCAGCAGCCCGGTCACCCCGTCCTCGACGAGTTCGACGAAGGCGCCGTGACCGGCGGCGACGGTCGGGACCCCCGCCGCCATCGCCTCCACGACCACCAGGCCGAACGCCTCCAGCCACGTCGAGGGAGCCACCACTGCGACCGACCGCGCGACGGCCTGCCGGCACTGGTCCGGGTCGTACAGGCCGACGTACCGCACGTCGTCCCGGCCCGCCGCCCAGGCGGTCACCTCTCGCTCCAGTGGCCCCGCGCCGGCGACCACGAGCGGCACGCCCACACCGCCGGCCGCGGCGATCTCGTCCCACGCGGCCATGAGCAGCCGCACACCCTTGGCCTCCGCGAGCCGGCCGAGGTAGAGCAGGTGCTCGCCGGCGCCCGTTCGGCAGGCGCCCGGGTCGGGCGCGAAGTTGTGCTTCACCGCCAGCCGCTCGGGCGGCATGCCGGCCCGCGCCAGGACGTCGCGCTGCGCCGCGGAGATGCAGAAGAACCGCTCCACGCCGGACCACCACCGCCGCCGGTTGACCGACAGGCTGACCGCGAGCGGCACCGTCGCCAGCCGGGAGTTCCGGTAGCAGCCGTGCCGGACGGCGGGCACCGGTGACGCCCCGACGCACTCGGTGCACGGCCGGCCGTCCCGCTGCAGCGTGCCCGGCGGGCAGACCTGGGTGTAGTTGTGCAGCGTGGCGACGGCGGGCACGTCGGCGTCGGCGCAGGCGGACAGCACCGCGGGCGACAGGAGGGGGAAGACGTTGTGGACGTGCACCACGTCCGGCCGCTCGGTGCGCAGCCGGGCGGCGAGCTCCGCGCGGACCGCCGGGTTCCACGGCACCAGCAGCGGCACCGCGACCTTGCCCAGCAGGGACCGGGCGGCGATGTCGTCGCTGCGCCGCTCGAACAGCTCGACCCGGTGGCCGGCCTCGCGCAGCAGCCCCACCTCCTGGTCGACGACCTTGTTCTCCCCGCTCGGCTGCGCCGAGGCGTAGCGGTTGTGCACCACGAGGATGCGCATGCTCAGGTTCCCTCCGATCTCTGGGCCCGGTGCGCTGGGGCCTGTCCGGCGGATGTCGTCGGTCCCGGCAAGATCCGCCGGACAGGCCCTGAGCGTCGTCGATGGACTTCGGGCGTCGGGAGGGCCGCGGCGGCGGCAGGTGCCGCCAGCAGCGAGGCGGCCACGGTCAGGTGCAGCAGGTAGGGCGAGGCGTCGCCCAGCCCGGCCTCGGTGTACGACGCGATCGCGCAGTAGCTGATCAGGAAGATCGCGCAGGCCCTCGACAGCGACGGCGGCCGCAGCAACGCGACGCCGCCCAGCACGATGAAGATCGCCGTCACGACGGCGACGCCGGCCAGACCCTGTTCGTTGTAGACGGCCAGCCAGCTGTTGTCGATCGGCAGCCCGCCGAACGACTTGTCGCCCAGGCCCGTGCCGAAGAGCTGCTCCGTGGTCGTCCGGGGCGCTGCCAGCAGGGCGTCCCAGACCTTGGCCCGACCGGTGAGGTTGGAGAAGTTCTCCTGGCTCTGTCCGCGCAGGAACCACGCCCGGAGCAGCGAACTCAGGCCCACCGCGGCCGCGGTGGCGCACAGCACCGCCCAGGCGAAGAACCGTCGGGCGGCGGCGCTGGTCAGGATGAGCGAGCCGATCGCCAACGCCAAGCCGATGATCAGGCCGAGCGTGGCCGTCCGGGTGTGGGTCAACGCGAGCAGGACGAGTGACGGCACGATGACCGCCGCCGCGCCGGCCCCGGTGGTCCGACGATCCAGGAGGAGCAGCACGGTGAGCCCGGTGATCACCGCGGCGTACTGTCCGATCTGCGGCGGGGTGAGCGGCCACAACGCGCCGACCAGCCGCCCGCCGTAGAGCTCGGGCATGGCCGCGCCCGGTGAGACGACCAGGCCGGCGGCCACCGTCGCGAGCACCGCGAAGTACATCCGGATGTGGTACCGGACGAACGTCGGGCCGCCGTCCCACCAGCGGCTGAGCAGCCACAGCGTGCCGACGAAGAGCGCCAGCCGGAAGCAGCGGAACAGCGCGCCGAACCCGGACTCCAGGTGCGCGCTGGAGATCACGCTCAGCACCAGCATCAGGGTGAGCAGGAACAGGAGTGCGCTGGCCCGGACGCGCAGCCGGAGATCGAGGACGAGCGCCAGCGCGAACGCGGAGACCAGCGCGCCCATGGTGGCCATCTGGATGAGGGAGCGGGGCAGCGGGATGATGGTCTGCGCCCCGGCGGAGCCGAGCGTGTTGAGGATCAGCAGCCCCCAGACCAGCTCGACGGCCTTCGGGGTGCCGGCGGGGCGCGGTCGGGCGCCGGGCCGTGTGCCCGCGGTCACCTCCGACTCGCTCGGCGGCTCCGCCGCCCCGTCCGGTCCGCCCGGTAGTCCGTCGTGCGTCAGGTCCCGGCCCATCTCAACCACCGGCCCGTGGCTGGAGGGTGCTGCCCGTGTCCTGCTGGTACGGCGCGGCCCGCCACTGCTCGAAGTCGAGCGTCCGGCTGGGGTCGTGGGCGACGAAGCTCCACGGTCCGAGGTAGGCGTTGTCGTGCCAGCGGTTCTGCTGCTTTCCGGTGATCGCGTCGGCCACCGGTTCGCCCTTGTACGGCGACCAGTCCGGATAGGTGCCGTAGTTGGCCAGCACCGCCATCAGGCCGCACTTCACCGTGCACCCGACGACGGACGGGTCCAGCACGAAGCGGTTGTCGTGGATGTCGACCCGCTGGGTCTTCCACCGGCAGTCGGCGTAGAGCGGCGCGGTGGCGATCGTCGGCTGTGCGCAGCGGTCGGTGTTCTTCACCAGCAACGTGCAGACACCCGACGAGGTGTTGGCCGGGCTGTTGCAGAACCGGTCGGCGTTCTCCCACAGGGTGATCCCGGACCAGTTGTCCTCCAGCACGTTCCGGTCGATCTCGATCTTGTCCGTGCGGGCCGGGACCCGCGGTTCGCCGCCGGACTCGGACAGGTAGACCGTCGGATAGGGGAAGTTGTCGCCGCGGTCGGCGGCTCTGCGGCCCTCGACCCAGTTGTTCCGCCGGATCGTGTTGTTCCGGATGACCGCGTTGTAGCTGGTCTCGTAGATCAGCGCGGCACCGTCGTTGGCCTCCAGCACGTTGTCCTCGATGCGGAAGTCGTTGTTGTTGGTGTCCGCCCACAACCCGGCGCCGCGGTTGTCGTGCACCCAGTTGCCGCGTACGTCGGCGCCGTTGACGGCCCAGAACTTGACGCCTCCGGTGCAGCCGCAGCCCTGCTGCCGCCGCTCCCAGTCGTCGGTGTTGTTGCCCGTGATCTCGTTGCCCTCGACCACCAGATCGCTGACGGGGGCACCGGCTTTGTACGCGTTCAGGCCGTACTGCCCGTTTCCGCGCAGGCAGTTGGCGCGGACCCGCTGGCGGGCACCGGCCATCAGCCCGGCGCCGGAGTTGTTCTGGATCGTCGCGTGCTCGATCACCCACCCGTCGGCCGAGTCGTGGTTGACCACGCCCTCGTTCTGCGGCGCGACGAAACCCTGCACGGTCACGTAGCGGACGGCGACGTCGCCGGCGGTACCGCCGAAGGCGTACTGGTTGGTCTTCCCCCCGTCGAGCACCGCGCCCGGCGCGCCGAGGTAGCTGTCCCCGTCCTTGGGGATGACCTGGGCGTACCGGTCCGGTTCGAGCCGGTGCGTCCCCGGTCGGAGCCAGAACGTGGTGTTCGGGGGGCTGCTCTTGGTCTTCGCGGCCAGGTCACCGACCACCGCCGGGTCGACCGTCACCGCGCCCGCCGGCGCGTCCGCCGGCCCGGCCGCGGGGCTGGCGCACACCTGGGCCACGGCCACGGGCCCGGGCCCGGACGGCGTGGCCGTCGGCTCCGCCGGGGCGTCCGACGTGCTCGTACAGCCGGTCGCCATCAGCAGGGCCAGCGTCAGCGGCGCCGCCGCCAACGCCCCCCGGAGCCCCCTCGTGATCCCCACCTGCCCGCCCCCCTAGCCGCGGAACCTGAGTACGGTGGTAAACCCCTGCGCACCGTCGGCGACGCCGGCGCCGACGAGCGTGGTGGCGGGTTCCTTGCGTCCGAAGCCGGCGGAGTACCAGCCCAGCGGCGGGTCGCTCTCGCCGCGGTGCGCCCGCCAGGACAGCTCCTCGGGCAGGTCGAGCACCGCAGAGCGCTCCTCGCCGTCGCGGGTCCAGGTCAGCACGGCCCGGTTGCCCGTCAGGTCCGCGGTGATCGCCGGGCCGAGGTGGAAGGCCAGGCGCACGGCCCGGCGCGGGCCGCGCACCTCGTCGACCAGCCGCAGTTCCCGGCTCGCGGCGGTCAGTTCCACCCGGCGGCGGTGCACCGAGGGCTGGTAGCCGTCGTGCTCGGCGCACCAGCGGGCCACCTTCTCGTCGGAGGTGTCCGCGACCAGGACGCGGCTGCGGGCGTGCTTGACCCACAGGAACGGGCCGCCGGAGACGGACTGGTCGGTGCCGTCCAGCTCCAGGGTGTTGTGGCCCAGGGTCGACCGGAAGTACCGCCGCCACTCGGGCTGCCCGTGGTAGCAGAACGTCCCCGGGTCTGCGAGCACGTCGACCCCGTCGTGCCGCACCTCCACGGACAGCGCGTCCGCGTGGCCGTGCGCGGCGATGGACAGGAACCCGTGCGGACCGCCGTCGCAGCGGCACCAGATCTCCTCCCCACCGCGCAGGACGGTCATCCCCGCGTCCGGGAAGTGGACCGGCCGGCTCGCCGGGCGGGTCACGGCCGGTGAGCTTCCGCTCTTCCCGTACGGCCGCAGGAGCGCGGCCAGCAGCGGGGTGCGCACATCGTTGCCGGTCACCTCCGGCCACCAGGCGAGCCGGCCGAACACGGCGTCCCCGGTGGCCAGCAGCGAGGCCCAGCGATCGGTGCCCGCGCCGTCCACGACCAGACCGTGCCCGTCG
Organism: Kitasatospora sp. NPDC001159; assembly: GCF_053598235.1. Taxonomy (NCBI): domain Bacteria; kingdom Bacillati; phylum Actinomycetota; class Actinomycetes; order Kitasatosporales; family Streptomycetaceae; genus Kitasatospora; species Kitasatospora sp. NPDC001159. Next base: position 20,742 of record NZ_JBSFJV010000014.1, on the reverse strand, counting down.
TCCGCGTCCCCCTGGCGCGGCGGCCGCAGCCGGTTGTCCACGACGGCCGCGAGCGCGTCGGTCATCCGCAGCAGGACCAGCCGGACGGTCGCGGGGACCGGCACGGCGGCGGCGTCCGCCTCGGCCACCGCGGCCAGACCGAGCTCCAGGACGAGTCCGTGGTACTCGGTGGCCAGCTCGCGGTTGAGGCCGGAGGGGAAGCTGTTGCCCCGCAGGTGCCGCTCCAGCGACCGCAGCGCGTCGGAGCGCCAGCGCTCCGAGGAGGGGAACCAGCCGAACGCGCAGGCCGCGGCGAACTGCCCGGCCGCCTCGGCGATGACGTGGTTGTTCGCCGAGGACCCCCGGCTGGGGAAGGCGGCCAGCCAGCGCTGGTGGTGCCAGATCTGGTCCAGCGCCACCGGGTTGCCCTCGAACAGGGCGGCCGCGCCCTGCCAGCCGTCGAGCAGCCGGCGGATCCACACCCAGGACAGCAGCCGGATGCCCAGCTCGATGCCGCTGATCCAGTGCACGCCGCGCAGCGGCGGGTTGGCCTCCCACCACGACCGCAGGTGCTCGGCCACGCGCTCGGCGTACCGCTCGTTCCCGGTGATCGCGTGGGCGGCGGCGAGCACGGTCAGGTACTGGTGCCGGGACGGCTCCCAGATCTGCTTGACGTCCCCGACCGCGTCCTCGTCGCGGTACGGCACGTCGAAGGCGTAACCGGACGGCGCCCGGCGCCCGGTCTTCGGGTCGCGCCACCAGTCCGGGGCGGCCAGGTCGTCACGGTCCACCCCGAAGAACTCGGCGTGACCGTCCATCAACCGGTCCGCCTCGGCGACGAGGCGCTTCGCGGCGCCCGGCGACACCGCGTCGATCGCCCCGGCGGGCAGGACGGCGGTGAACCGGGCGCCGGTCACGTTCGGGCAGTGCGGTGGCGCCGACCGCCACCGGCGCCTGCGCACCGCGTCGCCGATCCGGCCGCCGACCTCCTGCGGTCCCATCCGGGACAGCCGCCGCAGGTACCATCCCGGGCTCATGGTCACAGCGGCCTCGCCAAGGTCACCGGCGCGCCGCCGACCAGGGCGGCCCGCACGGCGAGGGTGGCCGCCGTGGTGGCGACCAGCGACTCCAGCGGCACCGGCATCGGCCCGCCGGTGCGCACGGCCTTGATGAACGAGGCCAGTTCGGCGGACTGGCCCTTGTCCCGGGCCTTGGGCAGCCGCGAGCTGACCCACCGCTTGCGGCCGTACACCGAGGCGCGGACGAAGTCGTCGAGCTTGAGCACCTTGCCGTCCGCGACGAGGTCCAGCGTCTCCTTGGGGAAGCCGGGCGCGCCGGTGGTGACGTAGCTGAGGGTGGCGGTGGAGCCGTCCGGGTAGCGCAGGACGACCTGCAGGTCCTCGTTGCCGGACGGGGCGACGGCGTACACCGAGACCGGGTCGGCCTCCAGCAGCCAGCTCGCCGTGTCGATGAAGTGGCCGCCCTCGCCGGCGAACCGCGTGCCCTCCGTGCCCTGCTGGAGGTACCAGCTGCCGTGCTGCAGCCGGCCCGCGTTGACCAGGTAGCGCAGGCTCGCCGGACCGCTCCGGGCGCCGAACCGGTTCCTGGCCTCCCGCAGCAGCGGCGCGAAGCGGCGGTTGAAGCCCACCTGCAACCGGTCGTTGCCGGACTCCTCCACCGCCGCGAGCACGCCGGCCAGTTCGTCCTCGGTGAGGGCCAGGGGCTTCTCCACGAACACCGTCTTGCCGGCGAGCAGCGCCTTACGGGTCAGGTCGGCGTGCGAGCTGTGCCGGGTGACCACGAACACGGCGTCGATGGACTTGTCCCCGAGCACGGCGTCGAGATCGGTGGTCGCCTGGGCGAAGCCGAACTTCCGCTGCGCGTTGGCCGCGGACAGCGCCGTCGTGGTGACGACGGTGGACAGCGAGACGCCCTCGCGCTGGGCCAGGTGCGGCAGCAGCATCGACGTCGCGTAGTTGCCCGCGCCGACGAACGCGAGGCGCACCGGAGCCCCTGCGGATCGGGCGAGCGCGGGCCGGGCCGGGGTGCTCGCCTTGGCAGCGCGTCGCACCGCGGGCAGCGCCACCGCCGGGGCCTGCGCCTTCTCCTCTCCCGCGGCTTCGGGGTACCGGAACAGCACGGCCACGGCCTTGAGGTCGCCGTCCTTGAGGCTCCGGTACGTCTCGACGGCGTCGTCGAAGTCGGCGATGTGGGAGACCAGGGGTTCCACGTCGACGCGGCCGCGGGCGAGGAGGTCGAGGAAGCACGCCAGGTTGCGGCGCTCCGTCCAGCGCACGTAGCCGATCGGGTAGTCCCGCCCCTCCAGCTCGTACTCCGGGTCGTAGCGCCCGGGGCCGTACGAGCGGGAGAACCGGACGTCGAGCTCCTTCTCGTAGTACGCGTTCCACGGCAGGTCCAGGCGGCACTTGCCGATGTCGACGACCCGGCCGCGGTCCCGGCTCAAGTGGGCAGCCAGCTCCACGGGTTGGTTGCTGCCGCCGCCGGCGGCCAGGTACACCTGGTCCACACCGTGACCGCCGGTCAGCTCGGCGACGGCGGTCTCCACGGCCGCGGACGCGGGATCGCCGCAGGCCACGGCGCCCAGGCCCTCGGCGAGTTCGCAGCGCACGGGGTCGGGGTCGGCCCCGACGACGCGCACCCCCGAGGCGGCGAGGAGCTGCACCACCAGCTGCCCGATCAACCCGAGGCCGATGACCAGCGCCACCTCGCCGAGTTGCGGCTCGCCCTGGCGGACCCCCTGCAAGGCGATCGACCCGACGGTGCCGAAGGCGGCGTGCTGCGGCGCGAGACCGTCCGGCACCTGGGCGTAGAGGTTCCTGGGCACCCAGTTCAACTCGGCGTGCAGCGCGTGCTCGTTGCCGGCGCAGGCCACGAGATCGCCGACCTTCACATCGTCGATCCCCGCGCCGACCTGTTCGACCACCCCGCACAGCGAATAGCCCAGCGGCGTGTAGGAGTCCAGCTTGCCCATCACCTTGCGGTACGTGGCGGGCAGCCCGTTGGTGGCCACGCTCTGCATGACCTTGGCCACCTGGTCCGGACGCGAGCGGGCCTTGCCCACCATCGACATGCCGGCCTCGGAGACCTTCATCATCTCGGTCCCGGTGGAGATCAGCGAGTAGGCGCTGCGGACCAGCACCCCACCCGGCTTGCACCCCGGCACCGGCACGTCGAGCACCGACAGCTCGCCGCTCTTGTAGTTCTGCACAACCTGTTTCACCGGAAGTCCCCTTGCTTCTAAGCCGTCAGGTGAGCCCTACGCCGTCAAATGAGCGCTACGCCTTCGAATGAGCGCTGTGGCCGGAGCCGGAGGTCGCGCCGCGGTACCAGTACTCGAGGGTCAGCACGTGCCACAGGTGCTTGGAGAAGTCCCGCTGCCCGGCGGCGTCCTCGGCGACGAGCCGCGCCAGCGCGTCGCGGCGCAGCAACCCGGACTGGACGAGCACGCCGTCGTTGATCACCTCGCGCACCAGCGGGGCCAGGTCCCGGCTCATCCAGGCGCGCAGCGGGGCGCTGAACAGGCCCTTGGGCCGGTACACGATCTCCCGGGGCAGGATCGAGGTGGCCGCCTCCTTGAGGACGGCCTTGCCCTGGCGTCCGACGATCTTGCGATCGCCGGGCACGGTGAACGCCGCCTTGACCACCTCGACGTCCACGTACGGCACCCGCACCTCGGTCGACGCGGCCATGCTGGAGCGGTCCGTGTACGCGAGGTTCAGGCCCGGCAGGAACATCCGGGCGTCGCCCAGGCACATGCGGTTGACGAAGTCGTCGAGGTCGTTGTCCTGGTAGACGTCCGCGTGCTCGGTCAGCACGTCCTGGACCGTCCCGGCCAGGTCCGGATTCACCAGGGCGAGCAGTTCCTCCTGGTCGTACATGGTGTAGCTGCGCCGGAACGCCGTCTCCTCCGGCAGATCGGCGAAGGAGAGGAACCGCTTCGCGAACCGCACCGACCGGAACCCCCGGCGGGAGGTGGCGACCGGCAGCCGGTCCACGGTCGCGGACAGGCCCCGCCGCAGCGGCCGCGGGATGCGCTGGTAGCGCAGCGCGAGCTGGTTGGCCAGGTGCTTGCGGTAGCCGGCGAACAACTCGTCGGCCCCCATCCCCGAGAGCATCACCTTGACCCCGGCCTCCCGGGCGGCCGAGCAGATCAGGAAGGTGTTGATCGCGGCCGGGTCGCCGATCGGCTCGTCCAGGTGGTACGTCATCTGCGGCAGCAGGTCGAGCACGTCCGGAGCGATCTCGATCTCGTGCAGGTCGACGCCGAACTGCTCGGCCACCTGCCGGGCGTAGCGGAGGTCGTCCGGCATCGCCTCGAACCTGGCGTCCTCGGCACGGAACCCGATCGTGTAGGCGGAGATCCCGGGGTGGTCGCGGGCCGCCAGCGCGGTCAGGTAGCTGGAGTCCAGCCCGCCGGAGAGGAAGGTCGCCACGGGGACGTCGGCGAGCAGGTGACGCCTCGTCGACTCCTCGACGATGGCGGCGAGGTCCGGCAGTTCACCGGCCCGCGCCCGCTCCCGGCCCTCGGCGGCGACGTCCCGCAGGTGCCAGAACCGGCCGCGCTCCACCCGGCCGTCGGGCCGGCACCGCAGCCAGCTCCCCGGCGGCAGCTTCTGCGCCTCGCGGAACGCGCACCGCGAGTCCGGCACCCAGTAGTACAGCAGCGAGGCCACCAGCGCGGCGCGGTCCACCTCCAGCGACCCGCCGGTGGCGGCGGCCAGCGCCTTGAGCTCGGAGGCGAACACCAGGCCCTCACCGCGCCGGACCAGGAAGAGCGGCTTGATGCCGAGTTGGTCGCGGGCGAGCACCAGGTCACCGGTTCGCTCGTCGAAGATCCCGAACGCGAACATGCCGCGCAGCCGGGGCAGGCAGTCCGTGCCCCAGCGCCGCCAGGCCTCCAGCAGCACCTCGGTGTCGGAGGTACCACGGAAGCACACCCCGGCGGCTGCCAGTTCGGCACGCAGCTCGGGCGCGTTGTACAGCTCGCCGTTGTACGTCAGGACGAGACCGTCCGAGACCATCGGCTGGGCGCCGGTCCCGGACAGGTCGACGATGGCCAGCCGGCGGTGCCCCAGGTGCACTTCGCCGTCACCGAGGGGGTGGCTGTAGCGACCCGCCCCGTCCGGACCGCGGTGGGCGAGGGTATCGGTGAGCAGGTCGGTCACGACCTTCCCGTCCGGCCACCGGTACGTGCCTGCGATGCCACACATGTCCTACCTCGCCTCCTGGTCGCTGTCCGGGACCCGTGCGGTCCACACCGGTCGTCGCTTCGTCCGCCGCCGGCCCGTCCCGGTCCGCCGGGCCGGCCGCTCGTTCCGGCCGCGCGGCGCGGTGTGCGGCCCGTCCCACAGCGTGCCGTCGGTCCGGTCACGCGGATCGGGGTCGATCAGCACCACACCGATCACCGGAATGCGCTGGTCCGCGAGCTGCCGTGCCACGGTGTGCAGCCATGCGGCGCTGCCGTGCCCGGCACGCACGACGAGCACGGTCCGGGTGCCGAGGTGCTGGAGGTCGGTCCACGCCGTGCCGGGCGCCACCGAGCCGACGCCGAGCCGGCGCTCCTGGGGCGGCACGGCCGCGGCACCCTCGCCGCCGACCACGGGCGGGTCCCCCGGCTTCGCGCGGCGCTTGGCGAGCTGCGGGCCGGGCAGACCGTCGACGATGACCACCGGCCCCTCCTCCGCCGCCAGTGCCCCGGCGAGGTCCAGGGCGATCACGCTGGTGCTGCGCGCGCAGCCCAGTTCCAGCAGCGACACCGCTTCCGCGGAGCCGCGCACGGTGCGGGCCAAGGTCGCGGTGAGCCTGGTCCGTGCCGCCCGGGTCCGTCGGCGCTGCCACCGTCCGACCGACCGGCGGGGCACGCGGCGCAGCTCCGCGATGACCGAGGCGCCGAGGTTCGCCGCGATCTCCCGGCGCAACACGGGGCGGTCCGCCACCACCGCCCCGACCGCGGCCACCGCGAGCCCGAGGACGAGCCCGAGGACGAGCCCGATCGCGGCGTCGGTGGCGGCGGTCTTCGGCAGGGACTGCCGCACCACGCGCGGGGCGTCCACGATCTGGGTGCCGGCGACGAGCCGGGGCATGCCGACGCGCGCCTCCGCGGCGCGCTGGCCGAAGTCGGTGATCCGCGAGGTGAGTTCCGCCCGGCTGGCGAAGAGCGACTCCAGGTTCGCCGACGCCTTCGGCCCGCTCTGCTGCGATCCGTCTCCGATCTCCTGGTTGACCTTGGCGAGCTCGTCCCGCATCCGGTCGCGCTGGTCGAGCAGAGACTTGGCCTCGGCGTCCGCGGCTTCCTGTATCCGCCTCACGTGGTCCGCGACGAACGCCTCGGCCAGCGCCTTGGCCCGGGCCTGCGCCTCCGCGTCGCTGTGACCCGTCACGGTGATCTCCAGCAGGTTGTTGGTCAAGCCGATCCCCCCGTAGTCCCGCATGAAGTCCTCCGGCTTCTCCGAGGATCCGAGGGACTGCAGAGCCTTGGCGGCGATCCCCGTGGTCTGCAGCAGAGCGGCGTCGGTACGGATCAGCGTTCCGGGGTCGTTCGGCTGGTCCGCCTGATGCGCGACCAGCACCTTGGCCGTCGCGGTCGGCGGCGGCGGCCGCAGCACCGCCAGCGCCGCGCCGACCAGCAGCCCGAGCAGCGCCAGGGAACACCAGAGGCGGCGCCGCCTGCGCACCGCGACCACCAGCGCCTGCAGGTCCAGCAGTGGAGCGGCGGCCGACGACTCCGACGTCGTACTCGCCGTCACCCCGAACCTCTCCTCGCCTCGTCGCCGACCGCGAGAGCCGGCGTGGCGCCGTCCGGACGACGGCCGACGGACCTCGCCGGACGGGCCTGGACCATGCCCGCGACGACGATGCCGACGACCTCGTGCTCGGCGTCCGCGCACGCCCCGGCGATACCGGCGAGCTCGCCTTCGGTCCAGCTGCCCGCGCTGAGCACGACCAGGGCACCGGACTCCTCGTCGCGGTCCGGCACCAGCGGCCGGGACACCGGAACCCCCACCACCCGCAGCAGCGGATCGCTCCCGGCCTCGGCGACGAGCTGGTCGGCGGCCCGGCGGGCCGACTCGTCGCCGTCCGGGACGATGACCAACAGCCTTCGGGGGCCCGGACGTTGGTCGCGGAGGCGGGCGCACACCCGCCGGTAGCGGAGCTGCCTGCCGGCCTCGTCGCCGGAGGCGTGCGGGGTCGGCAGATCCCACCGGACGTCGATGCCCAGCAGCCGGCGGATCCGGGCCCGCGGGCCACGGCCTTCCGGCCCTTGCGCGGACCGTTCACCGGGTACGTCGACGGTGCCGAGGAGCGCCGAGCCCAGCGCCGCGGCGATCTCCGGTTCGGTGCGCAGTCGGCGACTCATCCGTGCTGCGGTGAGATGGCCGATGACGGCGAGCACGAAGAACAACAGCGCCCCGGCGGCGATGAGTTGTGTCCTCGTCGGCGGTGCCTCGCCGGACGGTCGGGGCGCCGCCCCCATGACGACCATGTTGGCCTTGTTGGCGGCCGGGTCGACCTGGTCCAGCTTCTTGATGGCGTCCTGCAGCGTGGTGCGCAGCTTCTCCAGCTCGGTACGGGTCTGCACGCTCTCCACGGTCTGGCCCGGATCGGCCGCAGCGGCCAGGTCGGTGATGCGGCGGCCGGCCTGAAGCACCAGCTGCCGCAGTGCCTCGGGCTGCGCCGCTTCGGGGTCGGTGCTGTCGCCCGCGATCCGCGAGGCGAACGCGACGAACTGATGGGCCACCTGATCGGAGAGCTGCTGTGCGCGCTCCGGGGTGTCGGCCGTACCCGAGATCTTGATGATGTTCCCGTCCGCGGCCGTGGCGCTCACCCGGTCCCGCAGCTCGGTGCCGCTGACCCCGGTCCAGCCGAGCGTGGTGGCCGCGCGGTCGACCACCACCGAACTGGTCGCGATCTCCGCCTGGGTCAGCAGCTCGCGGTCCTGCCACACCCCCGGCAGCAGGACCGATGCCGACGTCGTGTAGCGCGGCGGGAACAGCAGGGAGGTGCCGTAGCCGACGAGCGCACCCACCACGGCGAGGACGGCGAGGAGCCGCCAGCGCCGACGGAGGATCCGGCCGACCGTGACCAGGCGTATCGTTTCGTCGCTCAACGGTGCGGCCTTCTCCCAGGCTGGTCCGGGGAGCCCGCCGACCTCGGGTTGCGACAGGCGGCGGCGTATGCGTCGAGCAGCGATCGCTGGGAGTTGCGCCAGGACAGCGGCCCGTTGATCCGCTCCTGACCGAGCTTGCCCATCAGGGCCCGCTTCTCCGGATCGTCCATCAGCAGCGCGATGAGCCGGGCGAACTCGGACTCGTCGTTGGCGGGCGCGTAGACGGCGGCGTCACCGGCGGAGACCCGCGCCTCCCGGAGGTCGAACGAGACGATCGGCCGGCCCATCACCATGTACTCCAGGACCTTGTTCATGGTCGACACGTCGTTGAGCGGATTGCGCGGGTCCGGGGAGAGGCAGACGTCCGCGGTGGACAGGTAGCGCACCAGGTCGGCGTCCGGCACCCGCCCGGTGAACTGCACCTGCTCGGAGAGCCCGAGTTGCCGGGACAGCTCCACCATCGCGTCGAAGGTGTCGCCGGCGCCGACGAACACCGCGTGCCAGTCGGTCCGCCCGAGTTCGTCGCGCAGCTTCGCCAGGGCCCGCAAGGCGTAGTCGACGCCGTCCTGCGGGCCCATCACGCCGAGGTAGCACAGCAGATGGGGCTTGCCGCGCTTCAGCTCCGGCTCGGGCGGCACCGGCTGGAACCGGTCGGTGTCGGGCGCGCTGCGCACCACGAAGACGTCCTCCGGCCGCCGACCGCCACGGCGCAGCGCGACGTCCCGGTAGCTCTCGTTCGTGGCGAGCACGACGTCCGCGGCGCGGTACGTCCACCGTTCCAGCGCGCACACGGCGCGGTAGAGCAGGTCCTTCCCGCGGTCGAACCGGGAGAGGTACAGCTCGGGGACCAGGTCGTGCTGGTCGAACACGAACCGCGCGCCGCGCCGCTTCATCATCAGGGCCGGGAGGAACAGCAGGTCGGGCGGGTTGCAGGCGTGGACCACGTGGACCGGGCCGACCTCGCGGGCCAGCCGGGCCGTGTGCCACAACGCCGATCCGTACTCCCGCAGGTAGCCGGCCGGCCCTCCGGTGGCCGCCCGCAGCGGGTAGCGGTGGATCCGCACCCCGTCGATCTCCGCTTCCGCTTCCGTGTCCCGCTTGCTGCCCTGGGGGCAGATGACGTGGACCTCCCAGCCCGCGTCGCGCAGCGTCGCGCACTCCTGCCACACCCGCCGGTCGAACGGCACCGACAGGTTCTCCACCAGGATCAGCGCGCGACGGGCCCGCCCGTCGCCGCCGGTTGCGTCACCAAGCAAGGCCCATGTACCCCGGTTCGGTCCGGCGCGCCTCGGCGTCGGGAAGGCGGATGAGGTCGACGATCACCGGGCCGTCACCGTGGGGCAGCGCCGCCAGGACGCCCGGCTCCCTGGTCCCGACCACGCAGACCTCGGCGTGGTCGAGCACCTCGTCGACGGACTCCGCGAGCAGCTGCGCGAGGTGCGGCAGCCGGGTCTCGATGTACTCGCGGTTCGCGCCGAGGAGCCGGGAGAGGCTCACGTTGGGGTCGTAGATCCGCAGGTCGTAGCCCTTGCCGAAGAGCCGCTCCGCCAGCTCGACGAGCGGGCTCTCGCGCAGGTCGTCGGTGCCGGGCTTGAAGGACAGGCCGAACAGGCCCACCCGGCGCTTGCCGGTGCGCTCGACCAGCTCCACCGCGCGCTGGAGGTGGTCGGAGTTGGAGGGCAGCACGTGGGAGAGGATGGGCACCGAGACGTCGGCCCGGCGCGCCGCGTGGACCAGGCTGCGCAGGTCCTTGGGCAGGCAGGAGCCGCCGAAGGCGAAGCCGGGCCGCAGGTAGGCGGGGCTGATGTTCAGCTTGCGGTCGGCCAGGAACACGTCCATCACCTGGTGCGAGTCCACCCCGAGCGCCTGGCACACCGCGCCCAGCTCGTTCGCGAAGCCGATCTTGAGGCCGTGGAACGCGTTGTCCGCGTACTTGATCGCCTCGGCCGTCGGGACCGGCACCCGGAACACCTCGCCGGGCAATCCGTCGTACAGCGCCGCGACCACGTCGCCGCTCGCCGGGTCGAGCTCGCCGATGACGGTCTTGGGCGGGTCGAAGAAGTCCCGCACGCTGGTGCCCTCGCGCAGGAACTCCGGGTTGACCGCGACCCCGACGTCCACCCCGGCCGTGCCACCGAGGTGCTTCTCCAGGATCGGCACCAGCAGGTCGAGGCAGGTGCCCGGGAGCATGGTGCTGCGGAACACGACGGTGTGCCGCCCACCCCGCTCGGCCACCGCGGCACCGATCTGCTCGGTGACCCGCTCCAGGTAGGTGGTGCACAGGCTGCCGTTGGGCTCCGACGGCGTGCCCACGCAGACCAGCGACACCTCGCTGCCCGTGATCGCCTCGCGGACGTCGCCGGTGGCGCGCAACGCTCCGGACCGCACGACCTCGGCGACGAGCTCGCCGATCCGTTCCTCGACCACCGGGGCCTTGCCGTCGTTGACCAGGTCGACCTTCACCTGGTTCACGTCCACCCCGATGACCTCGTGACCCAGGCTGGCCAGGCACGCGGCCGACACGCAGCCCACGTAGCCGAGCCCTAGGACGCTGACCCTCATGACCCGTTCCTCCCCTCGGGCAGGCCCTTTTGGCCGGCCATCCGCGCGCCGATCGGACGACGCCCCCCACGCATCAGTAGGCCCCCTGCCCCTGAAGCACCGCTCGCAGCGTCTTCCACAGAATCACCGTGTCAAGGGCGAGCGACCAGTCCTCCACGTACCGCAGGTCCAGCCGGACCGCCTCCTCCCAGGGCAGGTCGCTGCGTCCGCTGATCTGCCACAGGCCGGTGAGCCCGGGCTTGACGAGCAGCCGCCGACGGATGTCCGGGCCGTACGCGGCGGACTCCTCCGGCAGCGGAGGCCGCGGACCGACGAGCGACATCGAGCCGGTGAGCACGTTGAGAAGCTGCGGGAGCTCGTCGATCGAGTACCGGCGCAGCACTCCTCCCACCCGGGTCACCCGCGGATCCCGGCGGAGCTTGAACAGCAGGCCGGCGCCCTCGTTGCGGTCGGCCAGCTCGGCACGTGCGCTGTCAGCCCCGGCGACCATGGTGCGAAACTTGACCAGGGTGAACTCGCGGCCGTCCTTGCCGACCCTGTGCTGTCGATAGAACGCCCCACCCCGGCTGTCCACCAGCACGAGCAGCCCGACGAACACCATCAGCGGCGCAAACAGGATCAGCAGGACCGCGGCACCCAGCCGATCGACGACCTCTTTGACCACCCGGCGGCCCCCGGTGAAGGTCGGCATGCTGACCCGCAGCATCGGGATCCCGAGCACCGCGTCGACGTGCAGCCGCGGGCCGGCCACCTCCATCAGCACGGGGGCCACGACCATCTCGGCGTCGCCGCCTTCGAGGTTCCAGGCCAGCCGCTGCAGCCGGTCCGGTGTCCAGTACGGGTCCGGTGTGACCGCAACGACACGGTAGCCGTCGCGGCGGACGTGGCTGGCGACGTCCGTCAGTCGGCCGACGACCGGCACTCCGTCCAGTCGGTCACCGCCCGGCCCGAGACTGTACGGCGTGCACACCGCCTCCACCCGCCAGCCGAGGTGCGGGAACTTGCGGGTTCGGGTGATCAGGTCGTGCACGGTGGCCGGGCTCCCGGCAGCGAGCACCGGCCGCAGGCACCGTCCTTCCTTCCGCTGCTTGTGCAACCAGAGGCGCAGCAGATACCGCTCGGTCATGGTGACGAGCGTGATCGCCGGGATCGCGACGAAGATCCAGAGCTTGATGTTGTGCGAGGTGAGGGCGATCCCGCCGAGCGCCAGTACGACGGCCGCCGTGAACAGTGAGCGTCCGAGCCGGCGGAATTCCTCGGCGCCCTGGCCGAGCACGGCCGGAGCCCACGACCGGGTCATCGCAAGCGCTCCCAGCACCAGCAGCTCGGTGCCGAAGGCGAGAATTCCCCATTTCTCGTGCCAGTTGGCCGCGTCCCGAACCCCGAAGAAGCCGCCTATCGCCGCTATCACGAAGGCGGTGGCCACGGTATCGCTGATGATCACAGTACGGCGGTACTGCTGCTCCCAGTCGATCCCGGGCCGGCTGATTTTCCCGTTCTCCGGACGCCCCCGCGCCGATAGAAACGGGCTGACTAATTCTCCTTCCCCCTGCTCCACAGCCCCCTCCAGGTCACCAGTGGGTTCGACGTGTTCGCTCCACACGGTTCCTCCCCCCGGGAGGCCCGCAGCCTCCCGCACCTGTTCCTCCCCTTGGGAGGCCCCGCCTCCCGTGCCGCGCTGTTCCTACCTCCGGGAGGCCCCGCCCCCCGCGAATGGCGAACCGGCTATTGCCGCGCTGCTCGAACATCCCGCCCAGGCGCCAGCAGACTCGCATGCCCCACCAGAGTCCCGAGGTGCGCGGGAAACCGTCGGCGGTTGCTCTCCACACTCAAAGCCCCATCTCGGGCACCAGGAATTGATCACCTCCCGCTGCTGCCGGGGACACGACTACGGCTGTCCGCAGCGCCGGACCTGTAGATCATTTTCGTTGCCTCGCGTCCAACCGTGCGAAGCGAAAATCAATGTAGAGCATCGGGGCCACCCAATGAGAGGGATGTGTGAAACACGTGCTCTTGATTTGAAGCCGGATCTACCCAACGGTGACGGCCGACGGGTGCCCTGCAGACGACGGCGTGCATCGTGACCTGTGATGACGGGAGTTCTCCGGGCTGCCGGCACCGGCAATCCCGAGGCGTCCCGCCACTGCCGGCCGGGCCGCGCCCAGGGCACGGGCGAAGCCATTTGTCCGCTGGCGCCGTGCGTCGAGGGTGCGTGCCGGGTGGCGCGGGCCCGGCAAGATCCGCAAGACACCGGAGATCGTCTCCAAAGGGTCAGATCCGGAGCAGGATCGAGGCGATGGCGACGGTCGCCCGGTAGGACTCGCAGGTCTTGTCGTAGCACCGGTGCCCCCGTTCGGGATCGTCGGTGCATCTCGTCAGTGTCGTCGAATCGCTCCTGATGGGCGAGGATCTCCTCCTGCGGGAGCCTCGCCAGCTGGTCCACCAATGCCTCGGCGGTCCGGCACACGTGCAGTCAGACGCGGGCCGGCCCTTCGATCACCTGGCCATCCGTCTCAGCGGCCGGACACGGCGAAGCGAAGGGCCAAGGCCGGGCACTGGTTGACCGCCCGTTTGGCGGACAGCGTCAGCCAGACCGGCACGGGGCCCTCACTGACCACCGGGAAGCCGTGCCGGTCGAGCGTGATCAGCTCCGGGGCGATGTCGGCGCACAGCCCGTGCCCGTCGCACAGCGCCCAGTCCACCTTCAGGTTCACCCGGCCGACCTCGCCGACGTCCCGGCCCGGGCTCCAGGGAACGGTTGGCAGCACTGCGCGCACCCGCCGTCCGCAGCCGGCGCCCTCGGTGTGCGCGCGGACGTCCTCGCTGAAGGCGCTGAGCGCGGACCGGACGAACCCGGCGGAACCGTCGGGGTGGGAACAGGCGCCCTGTCCCACCACCGCGGCGGCGAGCCGGCGGACCTCCTCCACCGCCGGGGTGCCGCCGCCAGCGACCATCGCGCCGAAGGCCCGTGCCAGCTCCGGCAGTCCGCGCCGGCAGGGGCCGCACTGGCCGGCCGACTCCGCGGCCAGCCACTGGACGATCCGGTACGCCTCGCCCAGCGGACAGGTGTCCTCCGGCAGCGGGATAACGATCCCGGCGCCGAACGTTCCGCCGGACTGCCGCATCCCGGCCCGGGAGCAGGGAGCGGTCACCGCCGACGCCGCGTCCAGGAACATGCCGTGGTAGCCGCCGACCAGCACTCCTTGGCCCGGTCCGGTCCCGCAGGCGTCCAGCACCGTACCGAGCGGTGTCCCGGCGGGGGCCTCCACCACCACGGGCCGCCGGGCGCCCGGGCGGTTGACCGTGAGCAGTACCGTTCCGGGTTCGGCGTCCGGGCCGACGGCGCAGTACGCCTCCGCTCCGAGCCGGGCGGCGATGGCCAGTTGGGCGTACGTCTCGGCGTTGGAGAGCAGCGTCGGAAGCCCGTCGACGCCGCCGGGTCCGCCGTCGGAGGAGCGGACCTTGCGGCTCGGCGGCAGGGCGACCAGGCCGTTGATGCCGCGGATCAGCGAACCGGACTCGCCGGAGACGAAGCGGGCCGGCTGCTGCACGACCCGGATCGGCAGCCGGGAGCGGCGTTCCGCGACCGCCGCGGGCATCGAGGTGACGCCCGGGCTGCCCTCGTCCACGCCGACGGCGACGCTGTCGGCGCGCAGCGCCTCGCCGACGAGCAGCGCGCCGTCCAGGACGAGGTGCGGGGCGCGGGCGAGCAGCATCCGGTCCTTGGCGCTGCCCGGCTCGCCCTCGGTGGCGTTGACCACGACGGCCGCGGGCAGACGCCGGCGCCGGGTGGAGTCGATCACCGCCTGGAGCTTGCGGGCGAAGGGGAAGGCGGCGCCGCCCTTCCCGGCCAGCCCGATCCGCTGGGCGAGCTCGACCAGCTCCGGACCGCCGTACTTGGGCAGTGGCCCGTGGACGGCGAGATGAGCCTCGTAGCCCATCCGGATGTACTGGTCGAGCCCGGCGGTGAGCCGGGGTGGTCCCATCCGGATGACCTCCGGGGCGTCCACGGTGCCGGCCGTCATCGGTTCGGCCAGGAGTCGACTCCGTACCCGGGCGGCTGTGTCTGGATGGGCTGGTACCAGTAGCCGGGACCGGCCCAGGACCCCTCCGCGGGCGGGAACAGCGGGCCGGTGTCGGGTCCCTGCGGGTACCCGAGGTTGCCGGCGTACGCCTGGGGCGGGTACCGCTGGACATACGACTGTTGGGGGTACTCAACGTGCTGTTGCTGCTGCTGGAACGCCGCCTGCTCAACGAAGTACTGCTGACCCCCTCCGTAGAGCATCGCGTTGAGTTCGCCGGTGTCCCAGGCACCCATCGTGAACTGGGCCTGCTGTTGCAGCTGTTGCTGCTGCTGCTGTTGTTGTTGCTGCTGCTGGAACGCCGCCTGTTCGGCCAGGTACTGCTGACGGCCGGCGTCGAGCAGGGCGTTCAGCTCACCGGTGTCCCACTGCATGGCGGCTGGGTCCATGGGCACCGGGGCGGGCATGGCGGCAGCCGAGGCGGGTTCCGGCGTCGCTGCCGGCCGGGCGTCCGGAATCTCCACGTCCAGCGCCAGCAGTGCGGAGGACTCGCCGAAGACGGGCAACTGGTCGCCGATCGGCGGGTAGCCCGCCTCCTCGCCGGGGCCGATCAGGTCCACGGCCATCAGGCGGCGGTTGGCGTTGACGCCGGTGGTGTTGCGTCCGGCTCCGTGCAGGAACTTGATGAGCAGGACGAGTGCCACCGCGGCCATGTTGACGCCGTACGACCACACGACCCAGGCCCTGGCCGGTCGCCCGGCCTCCAGCCCGTGCGCGAGGGCGAGCGGCCACGCGGCGTAGGCGACCCAGTGCATCGGTCGCCACAGCCGGGTGAGACGGGGGTTGCCGGCGAAGCGGCCGCGGAGCGCGCCGGTGGCCGCGGCCAGGACCAGGAGCTCCGCGGCGATGGTGCCGACGCCGACCACGAAGCTGGTACCGGAAGCGAACGGCACGACCGCCGCCGCCGGAGCGGCATGCCCCTCGGCGACCTTGTTGGCGACGTGGATCACCAGCGTCACCACCGCGGCCACGGAGACGGCGCGGTGCAGGGCCTGCACCGCGACCCTGTGGCGCGGTGTCAGCAGCCGTCGCTCGGCCGCCAGGAGTCCGAGGGTGACACTGCCGCTGAGGGCCATCAGCGTCAGCACGCCGAAGAAGAAGTCGACGAACCGGTGCACCGCCTCCGTGCCGCTGCGGTTGTGCGCCGTCGCGGGGAGCTGGAGAGCCTGCAACACCGTGGCGACCACGGCGAGCACCACCACGACGGCGGCGACCAGGACCGGGATCGGGGGCCTCGGCAGCTCCGGTGCCGTGCCGGCGGCGGCCGCGCGAAGTCGCACCACGGTGTCCCGCGGGGAGCTGCGACGTGGCCGCGGCCTTGTCGAATTCCTCAAGCTCTGTCCTTGTCCGATGGTGATGGTGGCCCGGCGGTCGGCACGGACCCGGTGCACATGAGCGTGGGTTCCCCGGCGACGGACGACATCAGCCGTGTGGCGCCGGGGAAAGCGGTGGGAGACCCACCGCCTGAGTGCCGGCGCGCCTCCGCGCCCGGCGGGTGGCGCTCTACCAGTGGCTGCCGTAGACCGGCGTGGGGGCACTGCCTGCCGAGGTCGGCATGCCGGTGGGCGGGTAGGCCGGGCCGGACATCGGCATGCCGGAGGTCAGATCGGCCGGGCCGGACGCCGGCATGGCGGTCGGCATGACGGTCGGCATACCGCTCGAACCGGCGGGCGGCCGCCCGGAGGGCATTGCGGGCTGCCCGGGGGCGGGCTTTCTGCCCGGCTTCAGCGTCGGCGTTCCGACCGGTGTGGTGGCGGGCGCCCCGGTCGGCGTGCCCGTAGCCCCGGACATCGGCGTGCCGGACGGTGTGCTCTCCGGCATTTCGCTCGGCGCTCCGGTCGCCCCGGCATCCGACGGCGCCGTCACGGCGGAGGGCGCGGCCGCCGGGGCGGTGGGCACGCACGCCACGACGAGCAACGAGGTCCCGACGGCGAGAAGACCGTACGACATCCGCCTGCGGACGGGCACTCGGCCGCCTCCGTCACGGGGGCGGCGAGAAGTGGTCCGGGATGAGAGTTCCATGCTGCGGTCCCTCCTGGATGAGCGATTCCGACGAGTGGTGTGGGTGCGTGACGGGCCGGAGCCAGCGAGGAGGCCCGGGAGGGCGGGTGCCGGTCCGCCCTCGGCGGTCAGCCGGCGGCGGCCAGCGGATACGTGTTCTTGTCGTCGCTCTGCACCGGCGCGGTTGCCTGCCGTACCGGAGGCTGGCCGGACGCAACGGCTGCGGACCTGCCCGAGAGGCCGCTCTCCAGCAACGCGGGTGCGGCCGGCTTGCCCGTCGCGGCCGGTGTCTGGCGAGGGGGTTCGACGGCCGCGCCGGACAGTGGCACCATCGCCGTCGCCGACGTGCTGCCGGTGACGGCGCCGGCGGTGCCGTGAGCCGGCGCCACCGGGCGGGTACGGAGGGCCAGCTGGTGGCTCACCGCTTCGTCGAGAGTGACCGGCCGCTTCAGCTCACTGGCCAACTCGGATGCGAGAAAGCCGAGTTCGGCGACGCATTGCCAGTCGAGACGGACCACGAGGCGCAGCTCCGCGCCTCCGTCAGGGGCGGCTGTGATAGCCGGGATGGCCATGTCGTTCACGGGTGATCCTTACGGTGCTGGGTCGTGGCGGGGGTCGTGGCGGGGACGCGCGTCGGCAGTCGGCCGTGGCCGGCGGCCCGGCGTGCGTCTGCATGCATCGGCATGCGTCGGCATGCGTCGGCATGCGTCGGTGTGGGCCCGAATGCCGGCCGCCCGACAGACGGCGTGGCGACGCGGGCGGGTGAGGTGAGCCCGGTGCTGTGCTGCCCGTACCGGGCTTGGCGAGAGAGACCGTACGGCGTTTCGGCCCGTCGAAACACCGTCGGCGCAGAACCTCAGGTTTCCCTAAGGGAGTGCTCACTCCGGGCTCAACCGGTACCACCGGGGTCCCGCCCAGCACCGCGTCGACGGTGCTGGGCGGGAAGTCCTCGGGAGCTCCCGGGCCACCGGGCGCGCGGGACCTCACGCGTTCGGCAGCGGCCGGCGCCGTACGCGGCTTCAACGGTCGGGCGGGGCCGTCCCACTCGGGCCGTCCCACTCGGGCCGTCCCGTTCAGCGGTGGGCGGCGAGCAGTCGGTCGGCCAGCTGGTCGGCCACCGGGGTGCCCCAGCCGGTGACCTGGTCGTAGCCGGTCCTGGTCCGGAAGTCCTGGTTGCCGCCGGAGCTCACGTCGTGGAACGCCGCCCCGCCGCCACCGGAGCCGGCCAGCGCGTACAGTTTCGGGTTCGCCTCGCCCAGCACGGCCTGGCCCGCCGCCTTGGCCTTCTGGTCGTACAGCGCGGCGAAGCCGGCCCACAGCGGAGCGGCCGCCGAGGTGCCGCCGATGGTCTGCCAGCCGGGGCCGGCCTGCCCCTGGGTGAAGATCGCGAAGCCGCTGGCGGGATCGGCGTCGGAGGAGACGTCCGGTACGGTGCGCCCGGCGGTGTTGACCCCGGTGCCGTTCTGCCAGACCGGCTTGGCGAAGACCTTGGAGGTGCCGCCGCCCGAGGTCCTCCAGGCGCTCTCGGCGGAGTAGGTGTTGCCGCTCAACCTCAGGTTGGTGCCGCCCACACCGGTGTTGTGCGGACTGGAGGCCGGGAAGTCGACCGCGGCCACGCCGGGGCCGCCGGCGGAGCGGGTGCAGTCGCGCGAGCCGTCGTCACCGGAGGCGGAGAAGATCGAGATGCCCTGGGCGGCGGCCTGCTTGAACGAGTTGTCGACCGCGGTCATGATCGAGGCGGTGGTGTCCGGCTCGCAGGAGCCCCAGGAGATCGAGATGACCGACGCCTTGTTGTCCGCGACGATCCTGGCCGCCATGTCCACCTCGCCCTGGTCGCTGTTGGGCGCCTCGTAGATCAGCTGCTGGGCGTTCGGCGCGACACCGCGCACGATCTCGCTGTCCAGCTCGACCTCGCCCTGGCCCTGGCCGGGGCGGGCATCGTAGTTGGCACCGTCCACCGGGACGGTCTGCACGGCCGGGCCGGACAGTCCGAACCTGCGGTCGTACGCAGTCAGGTCGGACGACCGGTAGCCGTCGAACTCCCAGAGGGCGACCGTGGTTCCGGCGCCGTTGGTACCGACTTTGCCGAGGTTGTAGGCGCCGTCGTACTGGGCCGGGCCGTACCCGCCCGGGGTGGCGGCCGGGGTCGAGGCGTCCGGTCCGGACATGCGGGTGGTGCGGCTAGTGTGGTCGTCCAGGCCGACGATCCCGGCGACGACGTCCGACAGATCGGACGGCACCGACGCGGGAGTGTCGTTGGCATGGAACGTCCGGCGCTGCTCGCCGTCGAGGTACGTGCTCTCGTGGGTCCCGAAGGCCGCGGCGATCCGGTCGGCCGTACCGCCGATGTCGACCACCTGCCGGTTGGCGCTCACCCCGGTCACGGTCAGGCCCTGGGAGGTGAGGAAACGGGTGACCCGGTCCACGTCGCCCTGGGTCGGGCTGTATTCGGCCTTGAACTGATCCGGCGTCAGGTACTTCCCGTACCGCGGATCCCCCGGGGTGGAGACCGCCGTGAGGAACCGGTCGAGGGCGGCGGTGTTGCGCAGCTTGAGGTTGACGGAGACCGCCAGCGGCTGCCCGGCCACGAGGGCGCCCTGCCGCTGGGAATGGGAAACGGCCGGGGACATGGTCTCCGGCAGCGCCGTTCGGGCAGCCGCGGCCTGCGGAGTCAGCGAGGCGTTGGCACTCAACGAGACGGCGGCCAGCGACAACACGGCCAGACTGGCAGACAGGGCGAACGATCGATATCGCACGGATCCTCCAGAGGGCGGGAACGTTCCGGGTTGGGGAACGTTCGAACGAGCCTTGCCGAAGAACCGTTAGAGAAGGCTTAGGCCAGCTTTATCGACAGGTGATGGAAAAGCTCGTCTCCCCGTGATCCAGGGATTTTCGGAATCGCCGGCGACTTCCACCGACGCGCGTATCGGCTTTCACCCGCAAATGGTCGCTAAGCTCCGGCCGATGAGAACTCGAGGCTTTCGCAGTTCGCGGCGGCGGGTGCGCCACCGTGTCGCTCGGGGACGGGCCGAGCGGCGCAGGCTCACCCGTCGGGTGGCGCGCCGGCGGAAGCGTTCCCGCCTGCGCGAGCTGCCGCTGATCGCGGTGGTGGCGCTGGTGCTGGCGCTGGCGCTGAAGACCTTCCTGACGCAGATGTTCGTGATCCCGTCAGGTTCGATGCAGAACACGCTCGGCATCGGCGACCGGGTCGTGGTCGACAAGCTCAGCCCGTGGTTCGGCGGCCGGCCGCACCGCGGTGACGTGGTGGTGTTCCAGGACCCCGGCGGCTGGCTGGAGGCAGATCGGCAGAACGCCTCGGACGGGCCGGTGTTGCGCACGGTGAAGACGGCCTTCTCCTTCGTCGGCCTGTTCCCCTCGGACGACAGGCGGAACCTGATCAAGCGGGTGATCGGGGTCGGCGGCGACACCGTGGCCTGCTGCGACGACCACGGCAGGATCACCGTCAACGGCGTCGCGGTGAACGAGCCCTACCTCGCGCCGGGCAACGCGCCCTCCCAGCAGACGTTCGACGTCACCGTGCCCGCGGGACGGCTCTGGGTGATGGGCGACCATCGCGATGTGTCCGCCGACTCCCGCTTCCACATGGGGAGTCCGGGCCGAGGAACCATTCCGCTGACGAGCGTGGTGGGCCGGGCGGTCGCGATCGTCTGGCCGGTCCCGCGGATCCGGCACCTGGACGCGCCCGCCTCGTTCTCCTCGCCGGCGGCCGCGGCGGCAGGCGGCGAGGAACACGGTCGGCCACCGTTCGATCCCGGTGTCCTGCCCGTACGGGCTCCGTCCGCAGCGGGCACACCGGGTGCGCTCGTGCTCCCCGTCCGGCGGCAACGGCGGGTGTCGGGGCCGACGGCAGCGGTCCCTCAGATGAGCTGATCCTTAGTACTGCAACCGCAGTTATGGGGTGTGGCCTCGGCGTTTGTAGTGGCTGCGGCGGGCGCGGGTCTGGCTGCGCCGTCGCCAGTATGACCAGCG